>DATLFR010000015.1 GCA_035540895.1 Actinomycetota bacterium
CCGGGCAGGACCTCGGTGTCGTCGTCGAGCACGAAGAGCTTCTCATCGAGCGAGGCCATGATCTGGGCGAAGGCGTCGGGGTCCCCGAACGTGCCCCCGGGTCCGCCCGGGAACAGGGTGTCCCCCGAGAACAGGAGCGTCTGCCCGTCCTCCTCCATGACCAGGCAGACCCCGCCTGGGGTGTGTCCGGGCGTGTGCAGCACCTTCAGCTGCACACGCCCGATGGTCACGAGATCCCCCTCCTGGAGGGGCTCGGTGGGGACCGGGATGCCATCCGCGTCCGCGGGGTGCACGACCACGGGAGCCCCTGTCCGCTCGACGAGCGCGGGCAGCGCCTGGACGTGGTCGTAGTGATCGTGCGTCTGCACGATCGTGGTCAACCGCCGGTCCCCGACCTCGGCCAGGATCGCGTCGGCCTCGTCGGACCCGTCGATGAGCAGCGCCTCGTCGGACGTCCTGAGGACGTAGACGTTGTTGTCCATCTGCCCGACCGAGAGCTTCACGACCTCGACCGGACCGACCGCGCGCCGCCAGCGCAGCTCGGCCATCAGCCGCCGGAGGCCAGGCTGGAGGTGGGGGTCCGGTCGACGATCCCGGTCTGGCGGTCGCCGAACAGCTCCCCGACCTTGTCTCCCAGCTCCTCCACCTTCCATCGGTCGTCCTTCACGATCGAGGAGACGACCACGGGCTGCTGGACGAGGTGGACCTCCCCTCCCGTGACGACGAAGACCTGGCCGGTGATGTTGGCGGCCGCCTCCGTGCACAGGAAGACGACGAACGGGGCGATGTTGTCCGGGTCCCAGGGGTCGAACCCGTCCTCGGGCTTCGGGATGTTCCCGAACGTCATCTCCGTCATCCTCGTCCGAGCCCGGGGGGCGATCGCGTTCGACGTGACCCCGTACTTCGCCATCTCCCGGGCGAGCGCCATCGAGAACGAGCAGATCCCGAGCTTCGCGAAGTCGTAGTTCGCCTGGCCCGCGTTGCCGTACAGACCCGACTCGGAGGATGTGTGGATCAGGCGTCCGTAGACCGGCTCCCCCGTCTCCTTGCCCTTCTGCCGCCAGTAGGCACAGGCGAACCGGGTCGGAGCGAAGTGTCCCTTGCCGTGGACCGTGACGACCGCGTCCCACTCCTCCTCGGCCATGTTGAAGAGCATCCGGTCCCGGAGGATCCCGGCGTTGTTGATCAGGATGTTGAGGTCACCGAAGGTATCGACGGCCTGGTTGATCAGGTTCTGGGCTCCCTGCCAGTCGGCGACGTTGTCGTAGTTCGCGACCGCCTCGCCCCCGAGCTCCTTGATCTCCGCCACGACCTGACCGGCGGGCGTGTTGTCCTCGCCGCTGCCGTCCCAGGCGACGCCGAGGTCGTTGACGACCACCTTCGCTCCGTGCCGGGCCAGCTCGAGCGCGTGTCCACGGCCGACGCCGCGTCCGGCTCCCGTGACGATGGCGACCTTGCCGTCGAGAAGTGCCATGGGTCTCCCTTCGTGACAGTGCGGGTGTCAGGTTCCTGAGTATATGGACCGGGCCCGGCGCGGGCTAAGTCGGAGGGGGCGTGATCGGCGGCTTCGGCGTCGGAGCCGGGCGCCCCGACCAACGGAACGCCAGGGAGACCTCGGTGCCTCCCTCGTGTCGCAGGGAGGGGCAGTCGAGGGAGCCGGAGAAGGCGCGATCCCCGAAGCGGGCCGTGCACGGTTGTCCCAGCCGCTCGTAGACGGTCGAGGTCGGACTCCCGGGTGACTCCCTGACCTCGACCGCGGCCAGGTCGCTCGTCTGCGGGTCGCCGTCGCCCGCCGGCTCCAGGGTGTACTCGCCGGGACCGGTCCACTTCCCCGGGCGCAGCAGGAGCCGGACGACGAGCTCCCGTCCGTCGGGGAGGGTGAGTCCCGGCTGGGTGCCGACGGCCAGGTAGCTGGGGTCGTCCCCCTGGCCGGCGATCTCGGTGACGATGACGGCGGCCGGTCCGGACACCTCGACCGTCTCCGCGCCCCCCACCCGGACCTCGGCGGTCCCCTCTAGCGGGGTGACCGACCGTCCGGGGGTCTCGGTCTCGGGGACCTCGGGAGCCGGCTGCTGACCCACCGCGCAGCCCGTGCATATGACGAGGGCCGCCAGGGCCGCCCAGAGACGAGCGATGAGCATGGACAGATGCTACGACGCGGCAGGTTTGTCGCGACACCCCCGGAGTGCACAAACTGTGGGTGTGGAGAAGGCACCCTCGCGGATCCCGCTCGCCGTCGGGCTCGTCCTGATCGCGTGCGGCTGGGCCGCCATCTACCTAGCCTGGAACCAGGCGGGAGAGCAGAGGATAGAGGTCGGGCAGCTCCCCTACCTCATCTCGGGTGGGTTCGGGGGACTCGGCCTGCTGCTCCTGGGCGGTCTCGGGATCGTCGTCGACCAGGTCCAGCAGTCGTCGTGGCGCGCCAGACGCGCCCTCGCCGAGGTGAAGGAAGCTCTGGCCGAACTCGGGGAGGGACTGGAACGGTCCCTCGACCGGCTGTCCGAGCACCGCGAGCGCGACCGGCACGAACCCGAGGAGGAGGAGGAGAGGCCCCGTCCGGTGCGGC
The DNA here is from genome assembly GCA_035540895.1 of Actinomycetota bacterium. Lineage (NCBI taxonomy): Bacteria > Bacillati > Actinomycetota > Actinomycetota bacterium. The sequence continues at coordinate 2,567 of DATLFR010000015.1, forward strand.
GCCGGCGCCGAACCAGCTCCGCGTAGACTCGGAGCATGCCCTTCCTCCACGTCCGATCCGTGCACGCCGGGTATGGACGCGTTCCCGTCCTGCACGGGGTGGACCTCACCGTCGAGCAGGGTGAGATAGCCGCCGTCCTGGGGCCCAACGGGGCCGGGAAGACGACCACGCTGCGGGCCGTGTCCGGGCTGATACGCCCTTCGTCGGGATCGATCCTCTTCGACGGGCAGGAGCTCGCCGGGCGCGAGGCCGAGGAGATCGTGGGGATGGGGATGGCACACGTCCCCGAGAACCGCGGGGTCTTCCCCGCCCTCACGGTCGAGGAGAACCTGCGCCTCGGCGGCTACATGGTGCAGAAGCGCAAGGACGAGTACGCGGCCAACCTCGACCGGGTGTTCGGCTTCTTCCCGGTCCTGTCGGAGCGACGTACCCAGCTCGCCGGGACCCTCTCCGGAGGTGAGCAGCAGATGCTCGCCATCGGACGGGGGCTGATGAGCTCGCCGAAGATCCTCCTCGTCGACGAGGCCTCGCTCGGGCTCGCGCCGATCATCGTGAAGAGGCTGTTCGAGATCATCCGTCAGATCAACGCCTCGGGGACGACCGTGCTCATGGTCGAGCAGAACGCGGCCTTCACGCTGGCCATCGCCCACCGCGCCTTCCTGATGCAGAAGGGGAGGATCGTCTTCGCCGGGTCCGGCGAGGAACTGCGCTCGGAGGGCCTGGTGAAGGCCTACCTCGGCGAGGGCTCGATCGGGCGGACCTCCATCAACGGGGGCCGGGAGGAAGACAGCCCCAGTCCGAGGCGACGGTCAGGGTCCTGAGCCGGCCGGTTCCCGGACCGTCCGCCACGACCAGCGAAGACCCACCTTCCGCCCGTCCGACGTGCGCAGCTCCGGACAGTGCAGACTCCCCTGCGACCCGGCTTCGGACACCTCCGCCCGGCACGGGGCGCCGAACTCGTCGAAGCGCACGAAGGGCGGCTCGAACCCGGGAGGGGCGATCACCTCGACGAAAGCGTTGGCGCCCACCGGGGTCGTGACGGACCCCCCCTCCCCCTCGAGCTCCACCC
>DATLFR010000016.1 GCA_035540895.1 Actinomycetota bacterium
CCTAGGATGTCTGCATGAAGCGGCTCACCCGCACCGGCGCCTCGGGCGAGGTCAGCGTGGACATCGCGGCTCCCCCCGAGCGCGTCTGGGCCCTCGTGTCCGACGTGACCCGCATGGGGGAGTGGAGCCCTGAGTGCCGCCGCTGCGTCTGGCTGGGGGGCGCGAACGGGCCCGCGCCGGGCGCCCGCTTCGCTGGCTTCAACCGCCGCGGTCCGATCTGGTGGGTGACGATCGGCAAGGTGGAGGAGGCGGAGCCGGGCCGCGTCTTCTCGTTCCATACCACCCAGCCCTGGAACGGCCGCACCCCCGTGACCCGGTGGACCTACCGGTTCGAGCCCGCGGGAGACGGGACGCGGGTGACCGAGTCGTTCCAGGTTCTCAACGAGGTCCTCCTGTCCCGTTTCGGCATGCTCGTCTTCGGCGACTCCGGCGACCGGCTGGTCGACGGCATGCGGCAGACCCTGGACCGGGTCAAGGCGGCCGCGGAGCGCTGAGGCGCTACCGCGTCCGTTCGGTGCCGGGCACCGCGTGCGGACGGTGTCCGTTCCCGTTCGTCGCCGCCGGGGCCTCCTCGGCCGGGTACCGGGCGGTGCGGGTGGGTCCGTACCCGTAGCCGTACCCGTACCCGTAGCCGCTCGAGGACGACCTCGACGCACCGTTGAGGACGACCCCCACGACCGAGGCCCCCACCGCCTGCAGGACGCGCACGGTCTCGCGCAGGGAGTCCTTCGTCGTCTTGCCGGCGCGGGCCACGAGCAGGACCCCGTCCACGAGCGACGCGACCGCCGCCGAGTCGGAGACTGCGAGCAGGGGTGGAGAGTCGATGACGACCAGATCGGCCTTGCGCTTCAGCGAGGCGAGCAGGTCACGCATGCGGTCCCCAGCCAGCAGCTCGGCCGGCTGGATCGGGGTGGGTCCGGGCGCCACCATGTACAGGTTCGCGATCTCGGACCGGCGGACGAGGCCCTTCAGCCCGGTGTGACCCGTCAGGTAGGCGGTCAGGTTGTTGCCGGACATCGGCCGCGCGAACGGACCGCTCGGTCGCCGCAGGTCGGCTCCGACCAGCACGGTGCGCTTCCCGGCGGCCGCGCATGCGCGGGCCAGGTTCATCGCCGTCGTCGTCTTGCCCTCACCCTTCGCCGCCGACGTGACGAGCAGCACCTTCATCCGGCCGTCGACGCTCAGGTACTGGAGGCTCGACCTCAACAAACCGTAGGCCTCGATGGCCGGTCCGAACGCGGCCTCCTCGGATTGGCCCCGCTTCGGCTTCACCCGCGGGACGATCCCCAGGACCGGGCTCCCGGTCGCGTCCTCGGCGTCGCTGCGCTCCTTCACGGAGCGGTCCAGCTGGGCGGCGAGCAGGATGATCCCCGCGCCGAGCATGAGCCCGAGGACCGTGGCCAGGGCGTGGTTGCGCAAGGGCTGCGGCGAGACGGGAGCGGTGGGCAGCACGGCGGGCTCGAGCACGCTCAGCTCCACCCCGCGGGCGCTCCCCGACCGTGATGCCTCCGCCTCGATCGTCTCGACGAAGGAGGTGGCGAAGGCGTTCACGACCCGTTCCGACAGGCGGGGGTCCGGGTCGCGATAGGTGAGGCGGATGATCTGCGTGTCCGCCACCGGGGTGGCCGAGAGGTTCTCGAGAAGCTCGTCGGGGAAGACGGTGAGGCCCAGTCGCTCGGCCACGTCGTCGGCTATCGGGCGGGTCTTGATGGCCTCGGCGTAGGACTTCACCAGGGCGAGGGAGGTGTGGGTCAGCTGGGTCGCGAACGGGAGCGACGCGCTGTCGATCGCCGATTGTCCGACGAAGAGCCGGGCCCGCGCCTCGTAGACGGGCGTCATGCGCGACGTCATCCCTATCGACGCGCCCAGGGACACGACGAGCGTGAGCAGGAGTATCCACCAGTGCCTCTTCAGGATCCGGATGTACTCCCGCAGGTCCACCTGCTCGTCGACCAGCATGTCCTGCGGGTCCCAGCTGGACGGTGTGTTCGACATGGCCGTTCCCTTTCTCTCAGCGGCGTGCGACGTTCGCTCGCACGTCCACATCAGTTCCATCGGACGAGCTCCACAGGAGCCCGAAGACATCGCCCCGGATCGGCGCCGGGTCTCCCTCGACCCCGGACACGTCCCACCCGTTCCCGATCAGCCGCACGAAGGTGCGGTCCGGGAACATGAGCGGCTGCGTACGCATACGGGCGCGGAGTTGGGGGCCCGACCCGTCGTCGGTCACGAGTCCGGGGATGAGCAGCGTCGCGCTGATCTTGCGGAAGCCGCCCGCCGGCACCTCGACGAAGGTCGAGAAGACGCTCAAGCCCTTCTCGGTCCCCGTCTCCAGGGCGGTCGCGCCGGTGTCCGTCCGCGCTTCGACTATCTCCGCTCCCGGGGGAGCGTAGATGCTCAGGTAGCTGCGGTTGAGCCCGGGCTCGTCGCCCGAGCCCTTGTAGGGACCGATGACGTAGGCGGGCTGTCCCTCGCGGGGCGCCCGGTTGTGCAGGCGCACGTTGACCCGCACGGAGACCAGTCCGTCGGGCAGCACCTCCACGTCGTAGATCACGAGGCGCCGCATGTAGTAATCGGCCTTGTGGCCGCTGGCGTTCTGCGCGACGACGCCGAAGACGGGGAGCCCGGGGGCGTCGAGGCTCCCGCTCGCGCCCATCTCCTCGACCTTGCCCTGCAAGGCGGGGTCGGTGAAGAAGAACTGGAAGTGACGGCCGGACACGCTGGCCCCCAGCGCGGCGAGCCCGTCCCGGGACAGCCGGCGCTCGCCGGTGAAGAAGCGCTTCAGCGCCACCTCGCTGATGTCGGAGGTGAGGTCGGCGCGCTCGTCCCAGTCGGGGTAGCGCGCGTAGAACTCGTTGCCGAGCACGGCCACGACGTTGCGGTGCGAGATGGGCTCGGGCCACCCCTCGGTCCGGACCGGACCGGTCGTCCGCAGGAGCGCCGCGAGCGCGACCGGGTCGAGGGAGATCACGCCGTCCACGCGGCCGACGCCCGGGATCCGGGGTGCGGCGTCCGTCACGATCCGCGCGGCCGTGGGGAAGTCCGGCGTCATGTTGATGTTCTGCCAGAGGTCCATCGCCTGGAAGCGGTCGTAGCGGCGGGAGTACCAGTCCGGGACGGTCAGGCCCAGGGAGCTCGGCTTCGGCAGGTCGCGGGCCGGGCGTCCGAAGTCGACCAGCTCGATTCGTCCGTCGTTCACCTCGGCGATCCCGTACGCACCGATGAGCCCACCGGTCCCCCTGAGCTCGCTCGGGGTCTGCATCGCGACGAAGTAGCGCTTGCGGCCCGCCAGGGCCTCGGCCAGGAGCCCGGCCGCCTCGCGTCCGGACCGGACCTGGTCCCTTAGCCGGGTAACCTCGTGGTTGAAGCGAGCCGTAACGGCGGAGAGGGGTGGCGGGGCCTCTTCGACGGTCTGAGCCGCCTGAGCGAGGAGGGCTTCGACCGGTTCGAGCCCCGCCACCCCCTTCCGCAGACCTGCGATGTCGAACCCGCTCTCGTCGGGGTCCATCAGTTCCCAGGCCTCGACGAGGCCGAGTCCCGCCGAGGCGACCAGCTCGCCACCTTGGGCGAGCTGCGCGGCCGGCTCGGTCCACCGTTCGACGAGGGGGATCGCCCGCGCCGTCCGGAGCGCGCCGCCTTCCGTCAGTCGGACCGCCTCCGCGAACCGGTCGCGAGCGGAGGCGAACGAGTCCCGGGCGCGCTGCGGGTCGCCCCCCAGCATGGCCGCCCGGGCCGTCCGCAGCTCGCGGTCCGCGTCGCGCGCGGCCGCGATGACCGGACGCACGGCGAGCCCCACCAAGCCGAGGAGGAGGAGCGCGACCGACAGCAGGAGAGGCAGGACCGGCACCCGATGCGACTTGCGGCCGCGTCGGGGCCGCCTCGCGACGGGCTGCGCCCATCCCTGGGACAGCACCGGCCACGACGTGGGCGCCGTCCGTTCAGGGGCGCGCGCGCGCAAGGTCGAAGACATAGCTCCGTCTGTCTCCCAGCTTCAATGAAACCTGTGGGAGGCCGCGCCAGCGCGACGGCCCTCCTCGCTCACCGACTGGTTCGGTGCCGGAGGGTGCCTTCCTCCCCCGGGGGGACGGGAAGCCCGGTACGTCCCGTTCTGGGACGTACCGGGAGGCCGTCAGCCGACGACGATCGTGATCGTGTTGGCGGCGGAGACCGGCTCGAGGTTGCCGGCCTCGTCCTGGGCCTGGGCGGTGACCGTCCAGGTGCCCGGGTCGAATGCGATGCCGGACAGCTTCCACGCGGACACGGGGGCGTCCCTCGTCGTGCGCGGTGCGACGTGCGTGAAGGTCCCGCCGCCGGCGCGCGTCCCCTTCAGGACCACGAACTGCAGGTTCGACGTCCCCGGGTCGTCCTTCGAAGAGCCCTCCAGCACGACCGTGTTGTAGGTGTAGACCGCGAAGTTGCGGCTGTAGAAGCTGGCCTGGTTGGCCGTCTTCCACACGGTCGCCGGCGCGGTGAGGTCGAGCTTCGAGGTGACGGGCACGCTGCGGGAGCGGTTGCCCTCGCCGGGAGCGGGTCCGTCGTCGAGGTAGGCGATCGCCGTGACCGCGCCCTCCTTCAGCCCCCGCACGTCGAGGGCGAAGGTCCTCAGGTTGCGGGAGGACTCGGGGGAGAGGAGCTTCGTGCTCGTGGCAGCGGGGGTCGACGGGTCCGAGTCGTCGACGACCACCGTCACCGGGTAGTCGGCGTCTGGCATCGCGGGGTCCAGGGTCACGAGGAGCCTCAGGGCCCGGCCCCCGTTGCTGTCCTCGGCGTTGGAGTGGTGCGCCACCGACGACAGGAACTCGATCTCCACCTGGGCGGGCGGGGTTCCGGCCGCGCGCTGGATGGTGGCCGCGGCGTCGTCCGAGGAGTTGCCCGCGCGGTCGACCGCTCGGCCCGTGGCCGTGAGCGTCCCGTCGTGCAGCGTCCGGACATCCACCCCGCTGACCGACCATGTCCCGTTGGCGGCTGCGGGAGCCGAACTCACCTCGACCGGCACGGTGGCCGGGTTCGCGTCGTCGATCGAGAGGTGCACCCGGGAGCCCGGCTCCGTGGTGCCCCCGAGGGCGACCGTTCGGGTGCCGGTGGGGCCGATCGGGCTCGGGCTCGTGAACGACAGGGTGAGCCCGGGCCGGATCGTGTCCTTCACCACGACGAGGGTCTCCGTCGGGCTCGGGTTCCCCGCCGCGTCGGATCCCTTGGCCGTGAACCGCACCGGACCCTCCGACCACGAGTCGATGCGGGGCAGACGGTGGCTCCAGAACCCGGCGGCGTCGGCCTTGACGACGGTGGCGCTCGGGAGGCCCCCGGTGGGCTCGACGGTGAGCGTGATGTCGGCACCCGGCTTCGAGGCCTTGCCCGATGCTCGCGGCATGAGCCCCTGGACGTACCGGTTGAAGTAGCCGTTCGTGGCCTGCGTCACGGAGAGCGTGGTGGACGGGATGACCGTGTCCTTGATGGAGGTGTAGGAGACCTCGTCCGAGAGGTCGGGGGTCGCCTCGACGGTCACGGGAGGCGTGTCCGGGGTGGCCTGGACGGTGAGCGACGCCAGGCCGATCTCGCGGGCCTTCGCGGTCACCTCGCCGTCCTTGAACGACGTGAGATCGAGTCGCTCCGTGCGCCACGTCCCGTTCGTCTCGTGCGCCTCTATGCGGCGGATGACCGGCGGGGTGGTCGTCTCCGTGTCGTCGACCACCACCTCGACCATGTACTTCGGGTTGGCGGTGCCGGAGACGAAGACGCCGCTCAGGATCTCCGCCCGGCTGAGGTGTCCGTCGCCCCCGTCCTCGATCAGCACCGAGATCTCGAACTCGGCCGAGGCGCGGAGGGCAGGGAAGAGCATCGGAACGACGAGGAGCGTGACCGTGAGGGCACGGCGGAGACGGAAGCGACGGAGCTGCGACGTAGGGTTCATCTTCTCCTCCCGCGGGCATCGGCGGGGAGGACCGCGGAGGAGGAGTGAGCGCACCCCCTCACACGACCCGGCCCCAGTTGCCCGAACCTTTCGACGCGGGGGAGCCCAATCCTGCCTCTCCATCTGGCGGCGTCCACGTCTGGTGTAATCGCGCCGTGGCCCCCCACGAACCCGACCCACGCCTGGCCGCCGTCCGATCGCTGGCCGTCGATGCGGTGACGGTGCAACTCGTTGAGCGCATCCGGGCGGCCGGGCACCGCAGCATCCTGCTGAAGGGTCCGGCGATCGCCCGGTGGCTCTACCCGAAGGGGGGCCGGACCTATCTCGACATGGACCTCCTCGTCCGGCAGGAGGCCTTCCCCGAGGTGATCGGCCTCCTCGAGGAAGAAGGGTTCGTGTCCTATGACCCGGGCGGACACCGGGCGCTGGGGAGCGTCCACGCCTCGACCTTCGTGCGCCCGTCCGACGGGATCCCCGTCGACCTGCACCGGACCTTCGTCGGGATCGAGGTCGAGCCCGGCCGCGCCTGGGACATCCTCAGCCGCAGGACCGAGGACCTGGCCCTAGCCGCGGGGACGGTGACGGCCCTGGACATCCCCACGCGCACGGTGATCGTCGCCCTTCACGCCGCCCAGCACGGCGTCGCGAAGGGCACCGCGATGGCCGACCTGCGTCGAGCCGTGGAGCGCCTCCACCACGACACCTGGGCCGAGGCGGCCGAGATCGCCTCGGCGCTCGGCGCCACCTGGGCCTTCACGAGGGGACTGGGGCTCGCGGACGGGGGCAACGAGATCGTCGCCCGACTCGGGCTCACGCCGACCGTCTCGGCCGCCTCCCGCGGTCGAGTCGCTCGCGATCCCGGCGGCGTGCGCGCCATCGACAGGGTGGCGACGATCCCCGACCCGCGCGACCGCCTGCGGCTGGTCGGGAGGCTCCTGCTCCCGAGGCGCGAGAAGGTCCTGGCTCCCTATCGGGGCAGGCTGGGGCTCCCCGGCGCCTACGGGGCGTACTGGATCAGCCGTACGAAGAGGTTCGGACCCGCCCTGGTGGAGTGGCACCGCGTGCGCCGGACGCGGCGGTGGTCCCCCTGACGTGTCAGCGGCCGTCCGGACCGCGCACCGCCGCGTAGAAGTTGGTGAGCTGCTTCAACCG
>DATLFR010000017.1 GCA_035540895.1 Actinomycetota bacterium
CATGTAGGCGTCCTCGCCGGGCTTCACGAGGCCGAGCCGCTCCCGGGCCAGGATCTCGAGCTCCTGGGGGTCCTGCATGCGGCGGACCTCGGCCTCGAGCTCCTCGTTGTTGCGCTGGAGCTCGACGAGCCGAGCCTCGAGGCGGTGCATCCGCATCTTCTGGGCCACGAGCTGCTTCGTCGGGAAGAAGACGAGGAAGGCGGCGACCAGGAGCCCGATGGCGAGCAGCTGGCGCCGATGGGGCGCCGGACGCTCGGGGGGGGCGGTCGGCGGCGCGGCCGTCCGGACCACTAGCCCTCGCTCTCGTCCTGGGCGGCGTCGACGCCGAGAGGCAGGCAGTCCCAGCCCGCGTACCGGGCTCCCGCGCCCAGCTGCTCCTCGATCCGGAGGAGCTCGTTGTACTTGGCGGTCCGTTCACCGCGCGCGGGGGCGCCCGTCTTTATCTGCCCGACGCCGGTCGCGACGGCCAGGTGGGCGATGGTGGTGTCCTCGGTCTCCCCGGACCGGTGGGAGAGCATCGCCGCCCAGCCGGCCCGGCGGGCCAGGGTGATGGTGTCGAGGGTGGCCGTGAGCGTCCCGATCTGGTTGGGCTTCACGAGGACGGCGCTCGCGCAATCCTCCTCGATCGCCCGCGCGACCCTCTCCGGGTTCGTGACGAGGAGGTCGTCACCGATGAGCTGGACGCTGTCCCCTATCGCCTCGGTCAGCGTCGTCCAGCCCGCCCAGTCCTCCTCGGACGCGCCGTCCTCGATGGAGACGATCGGGAAGTCGTCGCATAGGGCGCCGTAGAAGGCGGCCAGCTCGTCGGCGTCCATCGAACGGCCCTCGAGGTGGTAGGACCCGTCGCGGAAGAGCTCGGTCGACGCCACGTCCAGGGCGAGGACGACGTCGCTGCCCAGCGTGTAGCCGGCGTCCTCCACGGCTCCAGCTATGAGCTCGAGGGCGGCTCTCGTGGACGGCAGGTCCGGCGCTATGCCGCCTTCGTCTCCCACGTTCGTGCCCAGCCCGGCCTTGCGCGCGGCCGAGCGGAGGGAGGCGTAGACCTCCGCCCCGGCGCGGAGCGCCTCGGAGAATGAGGCGAGTCCGATGGGGGCGACCATGAACTCCTGGACGTCGATGCCGTTGTCGGCGTGAGCCCCTCCGTTCAGGACGTTCAGGAAGGGGACCGGCAGGACGTTCGCGCCCGGACCCCCCAGGTACCGGTACAGCGGGATGCGGAGGTGGGTCGCGCCGGCGGCGGCCGCCGCGAGCGAGACCCCCAGGACGGCGTTCGCGCCCAGGGAGCCGAGGTTGGGGGTGGCGTCGATCCGCAGCAGGGTGTCGTCGAGTCCGCGCTGGTCCAGGACGTCGCGCCCCACGATCTCGGGCGCGATCCGCGCTGAGACGTTCGAGACCGCCTCCAGCACACCCTTGCCCCCGTAGCGGTCGTCCCCGTCTCTCAGTTCGCTGGCCTCGAAGGCTCCCGTGGACGCGCCGGATGGGACGGCCGCGCGCCCGGACGCGCCGGAAGAGAGCATGACCTCGACCTCGACCGTCGGGTTCCCACGGGAGTCGAGGATCTCCCGGGCCCAGACGCGTTCGATCGACGTGGGCGGGATCACTCGGGCCGAACCTCCTTGTGGACTCGCTCCCAGTATCGCCGCCACCGTTCGGGGGACAAGGATTCGAGCTGCACACCCTCCTGAGAGGCGAGGTTCTCCATCCGGTTGAACCGCTCGGCGAACAGGTCGGTGGCGGTCCGCAACGCGGTCTCGGGCTCGACCCCCGCCCTGCGGGCCAGGACGGCCAGCGCGAAGAGCGCGTCGCCCAGCTCGGCCGAGACCCGGGCGGGATCGGGGTCCGGATCGGACAGCTCGCGCCGGACCTCTTCTAGCTCCTCGGCCGCCTTCTCGGCGGCCTCGTGGACGGTCGGCCAGTCGAACCCGACCTGAGCGGCGCGCCGGGACAGCTTGGACGCCCGGGCGAGGGCGGGCATCGCCCTGGGGACGCCCTCCATGACCCGCGTCCCCTTCTCGGCTCGCTTCGATGCCTCCCAGTTGGCCAGGACGTCATCCGACCCGGACACCTCGACATCGCCGAACACGTGGGGGTGGCGGCGGACGAGCTTGTCGGTGAGGTCGCTCACGACCTCGGCGATCGTGAACGTCTCCTCCTCCGCGGCGAGCTGGGCGTGCAGGACGACCTGGAGCAGGAGGTCTCCCAGCTCCTCGCGCAGACCGGCTGCGTCGTCGTCCTCGATGGCCTCCAGCACCTCGTACGTCTCCTCGAGGAGGTGGCGGGCGAGGGTCTGGTGCGTCTGCTCCCGGTCCCACGGGCAGCCCTCGGGGCTGCGCAGCTTGGCGATCACCGCGACGAGGGAGCGGAACGGCTCGACGGCCGGGTCCACCACCCGCGCGAAGCCGGGAGGGAGGTCGAGGTCCTCCGGTCTCACTCGGGCAGTTCGGGGTCGTTCGGGACGATCGCGAAGCGCTCCGGGTCGAACCGTCCGTACTTGGGGTTCACGACGATCCGCGACCGGGAGCCGCGCTCACGCAGGAAGCGCCCGAGCGCCTGCTGGCGCTGCTCCACGAGCAGCTGGTCCAGGATCTCGGCCCGGACGTCCTCGAGCGGGGCGGTCCGTCGCTCGTGGACCTGGTAGACGTGGAACCCGCTCCCGGTCTGGACCGGTCCCGCGACCCCCCCGTCCGGGACCCCCTCTATCTCGGTGCGCGTCGCCTCGTCGACCGTGCGCAGGTCGACCCACCCGAGGTCCTCGCCGTTCTCGGCCTGGCGCGCGAGCGTCTCGAACGAGGCTCCCCCCTCCACCCGCTCGACGATCCGGGTCGCCTCCTCGCGCTCGCCGACGGTGATCCGCGAGAGCCGGGCCTGCTGGTAGATGGCCTGGCGCTCCTCGTAGGCGGCCTGGACCTGCGTAGCCTCGGGCTGGACATCGGCGGTCAGGACCCTCTGCAGCTTCTCGACGGCGGCCTGCCGGCGGACGAGCTCCCGGAACCGCGCCCGGTCGAGCTTCTGCTCGGCCGCGAGCTCCATCAGCCTCTCCCGCCCGCCGTACTGCAGGGCCAGGCGGTCGACCATCTGGTCCACGTCCTGCTCGGTCACCGGCTGGTCGCGTCGTTCGAGCTCGCGGCGCACGAGGGAGACCTGGACGAGGATGGTGAGCAGCCGGCGCCGCTCCTCGCCGCGGAACTCCTCCCCGACCTGCGCGAGCCCCGTCTGGTACTGGGGGTCGTCGCGCAGGTGCTCCAGCTCACGCTCGACGGTGGCTTCGGTGATGCGCTCGCCGTCCACCAGGGCGGCGGCAGGGGTCAGCTGGTCGGCGCACCCGGTCGTCGCGAGCACGGCGGCGAGGACGAGCAGGAGTCGGCGGGCGGGGCGCATCAGGCGGGGACGATATCAGAGACCAACAGCCCCCGGACCGCCTCCAGGAGCCAGGCGACCAGCTCAGGCCCTTCGATGTCGGGCACAGGGAGCAGGAGGGTGGACGTCGCTTCGGTGAGGACCGCGCGGGGGTGCTCGCGCTGCAGCCGGATCGGCTGCCACTCGTGACCGAACCGGACCGGCTTCAGCCTCGCCACCCGCCCGTGCAGCTCGTGCTCGGCGACGGCCAGCTCCGTGACCCCCGCCTGTCTGAGCACGGCCCGCAGCTCGGCCACGCTCAGGAGAGCGTCGGCTGGCGGCGGGAGCGGTCCGAACCTGTCGCGCAGCTCGCTCCGGGCGTCGTCCACCTCGGACGGCGAGGCGGCGTCCGCGATGCGGCGGTACGCGGCCAGGCGCAGCGGGTCGCGGTCGATGTAGTCGTCCGGGAGGTAGGCGTTCACGGGGACGTCCAGGCGCACCTCGGCCGGCTCGGCGCTGGGCTCCCCCCGCAGCTCGCGAGCGGCCTCCTCCAGGATCTGCATGTACATCTCGAACCCCACCGCCTCGATGTGGCCTGACTGCTCCGCCCCGAGCATGTTCCCGGCGCCCCGGATCTCCAGGTCCTTCAAGGCGATCGCCATGCCCGACCCGAGCTCGGTGAACTGGGCCAGGGTCTTCAGACGCTCGTGCGCCTGGCCCGTGAGCCGGATGTTCGGGGGGAAGAAGAGGTACGCGTACGCCTGCTCCCCCGCTCGTCCGACCCGGCCGCGGAGCTGGTAGAGCTGCGCCAGGCCGAGCATGTCCGCCCGGTCGACGATCAGCGTGTTCGAGGAGGGGATGTCCAGGCCGGCCTCGATGATCGTCGTGCAGAGCAGCACGTCCACCTCGCGGGTGCCGAACGCGAGCATCGTCCGCTCCAGAGTGTCCTCGTCCATCTGGCCGTGGGCGACGGCGACCCTCGCCTCCGGTATCAGCCGCTGGAGGCGACGGTGCTCCCGCTCGATCGTCTGCACCCGGTTGTGGACGTAGAAGACCTGACCCCCCCGCGCCAGCTCGCGACGGATGGCGGCGGTGACGAGCCGCTCGTCGAACGGACCGACGAACGTCCGGACGGGACGGCGCGCGGCGGGGGCGGTCTCGATGATCGAGAGGTCGCGTATCCCCGACATGGACATCTCGAGCGTCCGGGGGATCGGGGTCGCGGTCAGCGTGAGCACGTCGACCTCGACGCGCAGCTTGCGCAGCTTCTCCTTCTGCGCCACCCCGAACCGGTGCTCCTCGTCGACGATCACGAGCCCGAGGTCGTTGAAGCGGACGTCCTTCGACAGGAGCCGGTGGGTGCCGATCACGACGTCCACCTCGCCGGTGGCGACCTTGGCGATCGTGTCCGCCTGCTCGGCCGGGGATGAGAACCGGCTGAGGAGGCCGACCTGGACGGGAAACGGTCCGAACCGCTCCGCGAAGGTCGCGTGGTGCTGCTGGGCGAGGATGGTGGTGGGGACGAGGACCGCGACCTGCTTCCCCTCAACGACGGCGGCGAACGCGGCCCGGACCGCCACCTCCGTCTTCCCGTAGCCCACGTCGCCGCATACGAGGCGGTCCATCGGGTGTGGCTTGGCCATATCCGCGGATACGTCACGGATGGCTCGGAGCTGGTCGGGCGTCTCCTCGTAGGGGAAGGACTCCTCGAGCTCACGCTGCCACGGGGAGTCGGTCGGGAACGCATGCCCGGGGGTGCTCTGGCGCGCCGCGTACAGCCGGACGAGCTCGGCCGCGATGTCGCGGGCCTTGCGCCGCACGCGCGCCTTCGTCCGCTCCCACTCGGCCGTCCCGAGCCGGGACAGCTTGGGTTCCTCGGTGCCGATGTACCGCTGGAGGGCTTCCGCCGTGTCCGACGGGACGAAGAGCCGGTCGTCGCCCGCGTAGGAGACGATCAGGTACTCGCGGGTGAAGCCCCCGACCTCCCGGGTCTCCATCCCGACGAACCGGCCGATGCCGTGCAGCGCGTGCACGACGAGGTCGCCAGGGTTCAGCTCCTCGAGGGCCTTCGCGCGCCGGCGAGGCTTCGGGCGGGTGGGGG
>DATLFR010000018.1 GCA_035540895.1 Actinomycetota bacterium
ACCCTCGTAGGCGTCTTCCACGCCCCGAACGGCACCTTCGTCGGTACCGGGAGCGGGACGCTGCACCAGCGGACCCACACCGCCGCCGGCGCGACCCCGTAGTCGGGGCCGGGGCGGCCCCCCGGGGCTAGACGACGCGCAGGCGGGGGCGGGTGATGACCTCCACCTCGTCGGGCTCGCCGAGCAGGTCCACGCCCTGTCGGGCCGCCTTCAGCGCCTCGATGGCCGTGTACATGGTGCCCACGACCTCGCAGAAGGCCTCGTAGCTCATGAAGACGGTCCGCGGCTGGCCGTTCTCCTCGCCGATCAGCACGGAGACCTCCTCCCCGTCGCCGAGCGGGAGCGTCCGCCGGCGGAACGGGCCGTCCTGTGTCGTCTGCTGCTGGAGATGCATGTTGACCCCCTCAGGTCGATGTCTCACCCCACCGAACGCCGGCCGGAGCCCCCGGGTGTCGGCGTGTTTCAGAACGGATGTTCGGATTTCCGTCTCCGACCGGGGCGACGGGCCAGCCCGTCCCGCGCGTTCACCCTCTCGAAGGAACCTTCACGGGGAAGAGGGATATGGGGGCCACACCAGCCACCAGACCACTGGACCGCCCACCGCCGGAGTCCACCCGGCAGGTGGGCGGCCGTGCGCGTTCCGACCGTCCCGGGGACGCCGAGATCGTCGCGGGCCTGCGGCGTCGGGACCCCGCCGCCGTCGAGCAGCTGGTCGGACGGTACGGCCGGATGATCGCGAACTGGGCCCGGACCGAGGGGGCCGACGCCGACGACGTCGTCCAGGAGGTCCTCCTGCGCGCCTGGCGGTCCGGACCGGACCTGGCGCCGGACACCTTCCTCCCCTCCTGGCTCAAGACCGTGACCACGAACACGTTGCGGGACCGGTGGCGGGCGGCCGGCCGCAGACCCGCCGTGCCGGCAGGGCTGCAGATCGACGGATCCACCGCCGACCCCGCCTCACGGACCACCGACCGGATCGCGGTGGAGCAGCTCATGTCGGGCCTGGGCTCCCGGGAGCGGGACGTGCTCCGCCTGCTCTACATCTCGGACCTGACGATGGCCGACGCGGCCCGGTCCCTGGGTCTGTCTGAGGAGGCGACGAAGTCACTCGCGGCCCGGGCGCGTCGCAGGCTCCGCGAGAAGGCGCAGTCGCTCGTCGCCGCCACGCCGGCCGGTGTCCTGGCCGTCCTCGTCGGACGGACGGCCGAGGCGGCAGGCGCCTTCGTGAGGTCGGCCGCGGCGCTGGGGGCCGCGGCGGCTGCCGCCGGTGCGCTCGCGGCAGGTACGGTCGGCTACCACCGGGCCACGCACGATGAGAAGCCTGTGCGCCCGCCCGCGGTCGCCTCGTCCGTGGCCGACCCGGGCGCCCCGGCGGTGCAAGGGGTCGCCCCGGCGACGAAGGGGGACGCGCCCGGTCGGCTCCCGGTCGTCGCTCCCGTCAGGATCGACCGCGGCGCGGCCTCCGTCCCGGACGAGCCGGCTACCGAAGGAGGGTGCCCGCCCGTGCAGGCGGCACCGCCATCGGGCCGGGCTCCGAAGCCGGACACGCCGCGGACCGAAGACGGTCAGCCCTGTCCCACCGAGACGGTCGAGGAAGCGCCCGGCGCCGAGCGTGCGCCCGACGGGCGCGGCGCCCGCGGCATGCCGGAACAGACGCACTCGACCTCGCCGGCCCCCGCGGGTCCTCCGACGGACACGCCGAACAGGACACCTGACGAGCCCGGCCGGGTGACCGAGAGCCCCGGACGCAGCGACGGGGTTCGGGGTGGGTCCGCGGACGCCCCCGGCCGCGGCGTCAGCTCCCGGCCTTCGTGAGGTTCGCGTAGGCGAGCAGGAGCCTCTTCGTCCCCTCGTCGGAGAAGTGGACCGTGACCTCGGCGTCGGTCCCCGCTCCCTTCACCTCCAGGACGTGCCCCTCGCCGAACGCCTCGTGCCAGACCCGGTCCCCCGGGGAGACGGCGACCACGTAGCCTGAGGGCTCCTTGGCGGCCGGACGCGAGAAGGCCTTGGGACTCGAACCCCACGTATGGACCCGGTCCCTCGGACGCGGCGCCTTCCCCCTGGTCTCCACCAGCGACTCCGGGATCTCGCCCAGGAAGCGGGAGACGGGGTTGTAGTTCGTCCCGCCCCACAGGGATCGGGACCATGCGTGCGTGAGGTAGAGCCGGTCCTGCGCACGCGTGATGCCGACGTAGGCGAGCCGGCGCTCCTCTTCCAGGTCCTCCGGGTCGTCGAGCGACCGGATATGCGGGAACACCCCTTCCTCCAGCCCGGTCAGGAAGACCACCGGGAACTCGAGTCCCTTGGCGTTGTGGAGGGTCATCAGCGTGACGAGCTCGGACGCGTCGGCCAAGACGTCCACCTCGCTGATCAGCGACGTCCGCTCCAGGAAGTCGGCGAGCCTGCCCTCCCCGACGTCGTCGCGTGACGAGAACTCCTCGGCCACCCCCGCGAGCTCGCCCAGGTTCTCGATCCGCCCTTCGTCGGACACGTCGCTGGACGCCTTGAGCTCGTCGAGCATCCCCGAGTCCTCCCACGCCGTGCGGACGACGTCCGCCAGCGGGAGACCGTCGGCATCGCGCTGGCGGATCAGGCGCAGGACGACCGCCAGGTCCAGGCACCCGTTGCGAGCCCGCCCCGGGAGACCGGGGACCTCACCCGCGCGCTCGATCGCCTCCCCGAGCGAGATCCCCTGGGAGGTGGCGAAGGACTCGAGCTTCGCGATCGAACCGTCCCCGATCCCCCTCTTCGGGACCCCCGCGGCGCGCACGACCGACACCCGGTCCGCCGGGTTGTGCGCGGCCCGCAGGTAGGCGATGGCGTCCCGGATCTCGCGGCGGTCGTAGAACTTCTGGCCCCCCACGACCCGGTACGGGATCCCGTAGCGGAAGAACGTCTCCTCGAGCATCCGGGACTGGGCGTTCGTGCGGTAGAAGACGGCGATCTCGCTCCCCGGCACCCCGCTCGAGGTCAGCTGGGAGATCTCGCCGGCGACGAAGTGCGCCTCCTCGTGCTCGTCCTCGGCCTGGAACACGACGATGCCGGACCCGGTCCCGCGCTCCGTGAACAGCCGCTTCGGCTTGCGCTGGCTGTTGTTGCCTATGAGCTCGTTCGCCGCGTCGAGGATCGTCTGTGTGGATCGGTAGTTCTGCTCGAGCTTGAAGATGCGGGCGTCTGGCCAGTCACGCTCGAACTCCAGGATGTTGCGGATGGTCGCCCCGCGGAACCTGTAGACCGACTGGTCCTCATCCCCGACCACGCACAGGTTGCGGCTGGCCTGCGCGAGCAGGGAGACGATCCGGTACTGGGCATGGTTCGTGTCCTGGTACTCGTCGATCACGACGTAGCGGAACCGGTTCTGCCAGCGTCGGAGTGCTTCCGGGTGCGCCTCGAACAGCTCGACCGTGCGGGTGAGGAGGTCGTCGAAGTCCATCGCGTTCGCCCTGCGCAGCGCCGCGTCGTAGCCGGCGTAGACCTTCGACGCCACCTTCTCGGGGAACGCGTGCGCGAGCTGTTCGTACTTCTCGGGCGGAACCAGCTGGTTCTTGGCTCCCGATATGGCGTTCGCCATGGACCGGGGGGTCCAGCGGCGGGGGTCGATGTCCAGCTCCTTCAGGACCCCGGCGATCACGCGCTGGCTGTCCCCGTCGTCGTAGATCGTGAAGTTCTTCCCGTAGCCCGCGCGCTCCGCCTCCATGCGCAGTATCCGCGCGCAGGCGGCGTGGAAGGTCATGATCCACATGTCCTTGGCCACGGCCCCGCCCACCAGGTGCTGGATGCGCTCCCGCATCTCCCCGGCCGCCTTGTTCGTGAAGGTGATCGCGAGGACGTTGCGAGGGGAGATGCCTTGCCGCAGCAGATAGGCCACCCGGTGCGTGATCACCCGCGTCTTCCCGGACCCGGCTCCCGCGATGATCAGGACCGGACCCTCCGTGGCCAGGACGGCTTCGCGCTGGACGGGGTTGAGCCCGGACAGGAGGTCTTCGTGAAGGGTGGTCACCGGGACAAGTATCGCGCCCGGACCGACATCCGGCCGCGGGCGGGTGCCGATCTGCCCTTCCGGGACACGCGGGGTCCTGTCCGGCAGGGCTGCGGGCTCGTGTGTCCTCGAGCGGCAGGATGCGGCCGGTTCGGGACACACGCGCCCCGACAGGCCATCTGCGCGGCCCACGTGTGTCCTGGAACGGCGACGGGAGCCGGGTCGGGGGTCGCTCAGCCGTCGGCGGCGTCCGCCGCGGCGAGGTGCGCGAGGATCGCCTCGTTCACCTCGGGCGCGCGCTCCGTGATGAGCGCGTGTCCGGCCTCGGGGAACGGGATGAACTCGGCGTCCTTGATCTTCGACGCGATCAGCTCCCCGTTGCCGAAGGCCACCAGCTCGTCGTCGGTCCCGTGCAGGACGAGGGTCGGGACGACGATCTCGCCGAGCCGGTCCGCCGTCCCCCCCATGTTCGACCACATCCCCACCGCGAGCGCCTGGCTCTCGACCGCCCGTCGCGCCGGTGGGTTGGCGACCGCGAAAGCCTTCAACGTCTCGATGACCTCGGGATGCTCCTCGCGGTAGCGGCGCCCGAACGTCACGTCGATGCCGAGCGCGAGCCGCGCCACCGGGTCCCCGTCGAACCCGAACAGCTGCATCGCCCGGTCGGAGGGCATCACGTGGTCGGGGCCCCCGTGCTGCGTCGAGATCAGGGTGAGGGAGCGGATCCGGTCCTGCTGCGAGAGCACCATCTCCTGGGCGATCATGCCGCCCATGGAGACGCCGACCAGGTGGAAGCGGTCCCAGCCGAGCGCGTCGACCAGGCAGAACGCGTCCGAGACCATCGTGTCCATCGTCCACGGCTCGTCCGGGACGGTGGTCTCCCCCATCCCGCGGTTGTCGAAGCAGACCACGTCGTGGTGCTTCGAGAGCGCCGACATCTGCATGATCCAACCGATGCGGGTGGTGGCCAGCCCCATGACCAGCAGGACGGGCGTCCCCTCCCCCTCGCGGTCGTACGCGATCTCGATATCCGAGCAGCGAACCTTCACGCCGGGAGTGTAGCGGTCAGAGCACCGTGATCTGGATCGGGGGCGGGCCCGGGCGCTCCAGGTTCATCGGCTCGTCGAAGGAGTAGGCGTTGACCGTGTAGGTGCCGGGATCGAGGTAGTACCCGGTCAACGTCCAGCTCTGGCTCGTGGGGGGTCCGGACCGCCGGGCCAGGTAGGGCCCGAAGTAGGTGCCGGTCTCGTTGTTGCGGAACAGGACGGCCGTGGCCCGCACCCCGATGGCGTCGGACACCGTCCCGTCCAGACGGACGTTGTGCAGGCGCAGGAACGGGATCGAGTAGTAGGACGACTCGTCTCCGGTCGTGATGGTGGTCGTGGGCGGCGCGCGGTCCACCGTGAGGGGGCGGCTCGTCCCGATCTGCTCCCCGTCGCTCTTCGAGCCGGACACGGTCAGGGTCCCCGGACCGTCCGGCATCGACCTCAGGTCGAGGAGCATCTCCTTGCGGTTCGACGACGCCGTGACCGTGACCGGTGCTGTGATCGTCTCGGCTCCCCCGGCGTGCGCGAGCCTGGCCCGCAGCGTCGCCGTCTCACCGGGCTCCAGCGGAACGGCGGCCGTCACTCGCAACGACGTGCCCCCCGCGGTGTCGGACAGACCGACGATCGCGTCGCCGTCCTCGTCTGCGTGCGAGACCGCGACCCCGCCGGGCGGGGGAGGCGGGGGCG
>DATLFR010000019.1 GCA_035540895.1 Actinomycetota bacterium
GTGTAGAACCGGCCCTCGAAGCTGAGGGGCTGCGTGCCCTGAAACGCCGCCCAGATCGCGCGGAGCGCCTGGACGTACTCGCGCATCTTCGGGCCGGGCGCCTCCCACGTCATCCCGAACCGCCGCTCGATGTGGCCCTTCACCTGGGTGCCGAGCCCGAGCACGAACCGGCCCTTGGAGGCGCGCTGGAGCTGCCAGGCAGCCGTGGCCGTGACGAACGGGCTGCGCGCGAACGCGATCGCCAGGTTCGTCCCGAGCATCGCCCGCGACGTGGTGCGGGCGACCGGGGCCAGGTCGAGGAAGGGATCGGACTGCGTCTCGGTCGTGTACAGACCCGCGTACCCCATCGCCTCCATGTGTGGGGCGGCGTCGGCGGCCGCATCGATCCCCGGGGGCAGCACGGCGTCGATCGAGAAGCCCATCGCCCGTCCTTTCGCTCTGTCAGACGGTGGAGCGGCCCGGCTCCCGCAGGGAGACGCAGCGCGCCAGCGCGACGCACTCCCTCCAGATGCCGAGCAGCGCCACCGATGCCAGCGCCCAGAAGACACCCTGGAACACGATGAGCGCCAGCCAGCGCGCGAGGGGCGGCGCGGAGGCCAGGCCCACCAGCGCGAGGCGCTCGGCCGGCTGGAACACGACGAGGATCCTGCCCAGGCCGGGGATGGCCAGCGAGAAGAAGCTGAGTATCGCGTGCATCGCGACGCCCCAGACGGCCCCGCCCCGGGCGGCCTCCCCTGGGGTCAGCGGACGGTCGTGAGGCCAGGCTGCCGACGCCCCGTGGGGGTCGGAGAGAGGGGCGGCGTCGGACACCGGCACAGCCTACAGCCCGAGCGAAGCCTGGTCCTCGGGCGGGTGCCGTCGCCTCGGACCCCGCGGCGCTCGTTCGGCGGTCTCCGCCGCCGGGTGTTCCACGATGGCGACGACGCGCGTGGCCATGAAGCGCGCGGTCCGGACGGCCCGTCCCGACCGGGTCACCTCGGCCACCTCGACGGAGCCGCGGGAGGTGGACACCTCCACCCTTCGTCCGTCGCGTGTCGCCTCCATCTCGAACGACCGGACGCCGTCCCCCACGTCGATCACGACCTCGACCCGGTCTCCCCTCATGGCCTCCAGCCTAGCGGGGCCAGCGAGGTGTCAGGCAGCCGAGACGAGCTGGGCGCGGGCCACGATCCTCTTCGAGTGGGTGCCGGCCCGGCGGTCGAACGTCCCCCCGCACGTGATCAGGGTGATCGACGGGACCTCCGTGTACCCCATGATCTTCTCGACGTGGGGGGTGTTGCGGTCGTACGCGCGGACCCAGATGACGGAGTACGTGTAGCGGACCCCGTCCATCGTCACGTGCACGGGGTCCCCCACGCCGATCGTCTGCAGCTGGTTGAACGTCCCGGCCCGGCCGCCGTAGGCGATGTGTCCGGCCAGCACCGGGTTCTGCGTCTGCCCCGGCCAGCCCCCCTGGTCCAGCCACCCGACGTCCCGTGCGTTCCCCGGGACCTGCATCTCCTGGCGGGAGTTGACCCCCACCCGGACGATCGGGGCTGACTGCCCGAGGGTGGGCAGCTCGATCGTCGCGGCCGTCGGCCACGGCCCGGCGTTGCGCTGCGGCTCCCACCGGATGCGGCCTCCCGAGTTCTCGAACCGGTCGACGTCGGACTCGGGGAAGATCCGCTTGGGGATGGGTGTGGGCTCGGGCGTGGGGATAGGCGTCGCGGTCACCCGGACCGCCGCCGCCGAGACGATCTCGCCGCCACCGGGCGCGCACGCCGAAGTGACACAGGCGGAGCATGCGAGGACGAGCAGGAGGCGGGCCGGCGGCTTCATCCCATCCAGCATCGGCCATCTGGGCGGGACCGCAACCCCCCCGGGTGAGATGATCGGGGTCATGGACGAGCTCGCCCGACTGGAGGAGACGATCTCGAACTGCCGGGCGTGCCCGCGTCTCGTCGCCTGGCGGGAAGAGGTCGCCCGGACGAAGAAGGCCGAGTTCCGCGGATGGACCTACTGGGGACGCCCGGTCCCGGGCTTCGGCGATCCCGCGGCGCGCCTCGCCGTCGTCGGGCTGGCCCCGGCCGCCCACGGGGGGAACCGGACCGGCCGGGTCTTCACCGGGGACCGCTCCGCCGACTTCCTCTATGCGTCGATGTACCGGTGCGGACTCGCGAACCAGCCGGACTCGGTCTCCCGCGACGATGGGCTGCGGCTGGACGGCGTCTGGGTCGCCGCGGCGGTCCGTTGCGCGCCCCCTGCGAACAAGCCCACCCCCGACGAGAGGGACCGGTGCCTCCCCTACCTCGCCGAGGAGCTGCGGTTGCTACGGGGGGTCGGGGTCCTCGTGTGCCTCGGGTCGTTCGCCTGGGACGCCGCCCTGCGGGTCCTGCGGGAGCTCGGGCACGTCACCCCGCCGAAGCCGCGGTTCGGGCATGCGGCAGAGGCGCAGGTGGGTCCTTACACGCTGGTCGGGTCGTACCACCCGAGCCAGCAGAACACCTTCACGGGCGTCCTGACCCCACCCATGCTGGACGCCGTCTTCACCCGCGCGATGGAGCTCGGTCGGTTCCCCGTCCGCCGAGACGGGGTATGACGCGGGGCAGGAGCAGAAGGAGGACGCCATGCCCCAGGACTCGTGGAGCCGAAAGCGTGAGCGACAGTACGAGCACATCAAGGACTCCCTGAAGCAGCGCGGGCGCAGTGAGGAGAAGGCGAAGGAGATCGCCGCACGCACCGTCAACAAGGAGAGGGCGCGATCCGGCGAGGCGGAGCAGGCGAGCCGGACCTCGACCGAGGACATCTCCTCCGGTCGCCGGGGCGGCCTGCGCTCCCACAGCGGACCCGGGGGCCGGACCTACGACCAGCTGTATGCAGAGGCGAAGCGCAAGGGGGTCGAAGGTCGGTCGAAGATGAACAAGGCCCAGCTCGAGCGCGCCGTGGACCGCGCCTGACCTAGCTCGGCTTGCGCGCCCGGCCCTTGTGCTTGGGGTTGGGCTGCAGCCGCCCGAGTCCGCGCCAGGCCAGGTTGACCAGGTGGGCGGCGACGACCTGGCGCGAGGGCTTGCCCGCCTCCAGCCACCACCGTCCCACGAGCTCGACCATCCCGACCAGCGCGTGGGAGTAGAGGGGGGCCAGCTTCGGATCGTAGCCGCGGTCGCGGAACTCGTCCTCGAAGATGTACTCGACCTGAGCGGCCACGTCGGCGATGATGCTGCGCAGCGTCCCGCCCGGCCCCCCGGGAGCGTCCCGGACGAGCACCCGGAAACCCTCCGGCTCCTCCTCGATGTAGCCGAGGAACGCGTCCGCAGCCTGTTCGAGCTTCCCCAGCGGATGGCGCGACTCCAACCCCTGGGAGATGCGGTCCAGCAGGTTCGAGACCTCCCGGTCCACCACGACGGCGTACAGACCCTCCTTCCCACCGAAGTGCTCGTAGACGACCGGCTTCGTCACCCCGGCGCGTTGGGCGATCTCCTCCACGGCGGTGGCCTCGAAACCCTTCTCGGCGAAGAGCGACCGGGCGACGTCGAGCAGCTGCTGTCGCCGCTGCTTCCCGGTCATGCGGACGCGCTCCGCCACGGGCTTGCCCTTGTCCCCTCCGCGTGCGGGGCTCAGCTGCGCCGCTTCTCGAGCTGCTTCTCCGTCACCCGGTGCACGTTCGAGACGAGTCCTACCTTCTCCATCCCCGCGATCAGGACGCCGCTGATATCGATCTGCCACGGCTTGATCGCGTTGATGGCCGCGGTGGGGAAGGCGTGGTGGTTGTTGTGCCACGACTCCCCGAAGGAGATCAGGGCCAGGGGCCAGTTGTTCGTGCTCTGGTCGTCGGTCTCGTACGGGCGTCGGCCGAAGTAGTGACAGACGGAGTTGATGCTCCAGGTGACGTGGTGGAGGAGCATCATCCGGACCGCCCCGCCCCACAGGAACGCCGTCACCGCGCCCCGCAGCGTGCCCGTGATCACCAGCCCGGCGACGGCGGGCAGCACGAGGGAGACGATCACCAGCCGCGGGAACGCCCGGTCGATCCGGACGATCATCGGTTCCTTGAGCAGGTCGGGAGCCCAGCGCTCCCGCACGGTCCGCTCCCCCTTCAGCAGCCACCCGATGTGGGCGTGCCACAGGCTGCGCAGGACCCCGTCCTCCGGGTCGGCGTGGGGCGAGTGCGGGTCGCCCTCCTTGTCGGCGAACGCGTGGTGGCGGCGGTGGTCGGCGACCCACGAGATCACCGAACCCTCCACGGCCATCGACCCGAGCACGGCCAGCGCGGCCCGGATCGGGCGCTTCGCCACGAAGGCCCGGTGGGTGAAGAGCCGGTGGTAGCCGATGGCGATCCCGAACCCGAACAGGAAGTACGTGGTCAGCGCGATCGTGAGGTCGGTGGCCGTTATCCCCCAGCCCCAGAGCGTCACCACCGCGAAGACGAGCCCGGCGAGCGGGCCGAGCGTCAACAGCAGCACGGCCGTCTTCTGGAGCCGGATCTCCCGCGGGGTGAGCGCGATGACGCCGGGCACGGGAGCCGGCGGCGGAACGGCTATGGCCATGGAACCCTCCTGCGAGTGGGACCTACGCTTACGGAACCGTAAGTTACCACGCGGTAGGTCGTTTGAAACCCAAGGGGGCGGACCCCACGGCACCGCGCGTATCCTGACAGCAGGATCGCCGCGTCCACCGAGGAGGACCGCAGGATGGACTTCAAGGACTCGCCCGAGGAGGCCGCCTTCCGCGCCGAGGTGCGCGAGTGGCTCGAGGCCAACGCGTCTCGCAAGACGTCCGCTCAGGAAGAGCAGCTGCGCAACATGCTCGAGGAGCCCGACGACGACGACTTCATCTCGAAGGCGAAGGCGTGGCAGAAGAAGCTCTACGAGGGCGGGTACGGCGTGATCACCTGGCCGAAGGCGTACGGAGGCCGCGACGCCTCACCGATGCAGGCGTTCATCTTCGCCGAGGAGATGTCGCGCTACGACGTTCCCTCGGGCACCTACACGATCGGCCTCGGGATGATCGGCCCGACGATCATGGTCCACGGGACGGAGGAGCAGAAGCAGCGCTTCCTCCCCTCGATGGCGGACGGGTCCGAGATCTGGTGCCAGCTCTGGTCCGAACCGAACGCCGGCTCGGACGTGGCGTCCCTGCAGACCCGCGCCGAGCGCGATGCCGCTTCGGGTGACTGGATCCTCAACGGACAGAAGGTCTGGACCACCGGCGCCCACTACTCCAGGTGGGGGCTGATCATCGCCCGGACCGATCTCGAGGCACCCAAGCACCGCGGCATCACCTGCTTCATCGTGGACATGGAGCAGCCGGGCGTGGAGGTGCGGCCGCTGCGTCAGATGACGGGAGGCGCCTCCTTCAACGAGGTCTTCTTCTCCGACGCCAAGGTCCCGGCCGACCAGGTCGTCGGCGACGTGAACGACGGGTGGCGCGTGGCGCTGACCACGCTGATGAACGAGCGGTTCGCGATCGGCGTAGGCGGGGCGCGGGGCGCGTCGCTCAAGCCCCTCTACAAGCTGGCCAAGAAGACCCATCTCGACGGCCGCCCCGCCATCGAGGACCCGTCGATCCGCCAGGAGATGGCCCGCGTGGCCATCCACGCCAAGCTCCTCTCGCTGACGGGCTACCGCGCGCTGACGAAGGTGTCGAAGGGCGGCATCCCCGGCCCCGAGGGGTCGGCCATGAAGCTCGTCGGTACCGGGCTCGCGTCGGAGGTGTCCGAGCTCGGCACCCGGATCCTCGGTCTGGGCGGGGTCCTTCTCGGGCGGGAGGCCCCGGACGCGGGAGCCTGGGCGATGGCCTTCCTGTCCGCCCCCGGGATACACATCGCGGGCGGGACCGACGACATCATGAAGAACATCATCGGCGAGCGCGTCCTAGGTCTCCCGAAGGAGCCCCAGGTCGACCGCGACGTGCCCTTCAGGGAGCTGCGCGTAGGCACCCAGCGGTAGCCCGAGCCGGTCACGGCCGGGCCGCGTACAGGTCCCGCAGGAGTGCGATCTCGGCCAGGTGGTGGATCGCCTCCCGGTTGATGTGCAGGACGAGCGCCGCCATCGGGTGGTCGGCGTACGGACCGGACTGCTTCCCGCAAGGCTGCGCCAGGCCGTCCGGACCGAGCCCCGCCACCCCGTCCCTCCACCGCCGGTGGCTCTCGTCCAGCAACGCCAGCGCCTCGTCCGCCGTGCCGGGCCAATCGACCGAGTCCATGTACGCCTCGAAGTCGATCTCGGGGTTCGGAGGGAAGTAGGCGGCCACACGCGCGCCGAACACCGGTCCGATGAGGTGGCACATCCGCCAGGCGATCGTCGTGAAGGGCACCGGTTCGGGAGGCGGCCACTCCCAGTCCGGGAACAGGCTCCCGTCCTCACGGCGTCGCACCGACCACGCCCCCTCCACCGGCTCCCAGAGGTACTCCTCGTCGGTGAGTCCCTCCAGCCGCGGGCGCGCCTGGTTGTCCCAGTGCCATCCGAGCTGGTCCACCAGCTCGCGGTTCCAGTCGACCGTCATCGCGTCTCCCTCGCTCGTCATGTCACCGACCACGTGTGGATCGGGACCGCGTCCGGCCCGACGGACCGGCCCCCAAGGTTACGAGCGCGACCTCGCCCTCGCCTGAGCCCGCGAGTGAGACGTACACTCCCCGCATGCGTACCGAGCTCGTCTCCGGCAACGAGACGATCTCCGTCGAGCTCCCGGACGATACGGTGTTCCCGTCCGCCGGGATAACCGTCCCCTTCCCGGTCTGCGAGGATCTCGAGGGCGAGGTGGCCCGGGCCCTGCGAGAGCCACTCGACTCGGCTCCCCTCTCCGATCTCGCTCGCGGGGCGCGCCGGGTCACGGTGGCCTTCGACGACCCCACCGTTCAGATGTACGCGCCGCTATGGCCGGTGGCCATACGGGCCCTGCTCGCCGAGCTCGAGGCCGCGGGCGTCGACGCGAGGCAGGTCGACCTCCTCTGCGCGAACGCCCTGCATCGCAAGTGGACGCACGACGAGCTAGCGAAGCTGATCGGCGAGGACCTGGTGACCGCCTTCGCGGACAGGCTCACCTGCCACGACGCGGAGGACCCCGAACACCTCGTCGACCTGGGGACGACCCCCGGCGGTCTGCACGTGGAGCTGAACAAGGCCTGTGTCGACTCCGACCTGGTGGTGTACGTGAACTGCTCCACGGTTCGGGGCTTCTCGGGCGGGTGGAAGTCGATCTGCGTGGGCCTCTCCACGTACCGGTCCATCCGTCACCACCACAACCCAGACGACATGTCCATGTCGCTCCACCGCAACCGGATGCACGCGATGCTCGACGAGATGGGGGCCCTCGTCACCGACCGCCTGGGCTCCCACCGGTTCTTCAAGCTCGAGACCGTGGAGGCCAACCCGCTGCAGGTCTCGCGGGTCTTCGGCGGGACGGTCGACGCCTGCCGGCAGGCGGCCGTAGAGCTGCGCAAGGCTCACCAGCCCGCCCGGCGCGACCTGATCGATGACCCCGCCGACGTGGTCGTGTACGGCGTCCCCGACTGGTCGCCGTACGCGGCGTTCGCGTACACGAACCGGCTCCTGACCCTCGTCTCCACGGGGCTGGGGTACCTGGGTGGCGTGATCGAGGCCTTCGGCGCGCCGGGGTGCACCGCGGTGCTGGCGACCCCGTGTCCGGACCGTTGGGACGACCACCACCACCCGTCCTACCGCGATGTCTGGGAGAACGTCCTGCCGGTCACGCGCGACCCCTACCAGATCGAGCGGGAGCACTCGGAGGCCTACGCGGCCAGGCCCGAGTACGTCGACGCCTACCGCCACCACAACGCCTTCCACGGCTCTCACGCGGTCATGGCCACCTTCCCGTTGAAGCGCCTCCGCCACGCCGGACGGGTCGTCGTCGCCGGCGCCACCGACCCCTCGCTCCCGCGCCACGTGGGGTTCGACGCCACGGAGACCGTGGAGGAGGCCGTGTCCGACGCGCTGTCAGCGCACGGACCGGGCGCTCGCGTCGCCTGCGTCCGCTACCCCCAGGCCTGGAACCGGGCCTGAGGGTGCTTCCCACGGTAGGCCGGGTCTGTCATCATCACGGCAGCCGCAGGAGGGCGGCGATGACCCGGGGGAGGAACATGCGCCGCATAGCTGTCGTACTCATCTACCTGGCCGCGCTGGCGAGCGCCGGCAGCGCCTCGGCGGCCCCCGGGTCGTGGACCGACCCCAAGGGCGACGCCGGCGGCTCACCGATCGACATCGTGGCCGGCTCGCACGGCGACACGAGCACCGCCGTCACATGGACGATCCGCACCGACGGAGGCTTCACGAACGACGACGTAGACGTGATCGTGTGGGGCCTGTACTTCGGCGCGTCGACGGCCGAACCGGACGCGTGCGTGGTCGTCTTCGACACCGGCTCGGCGCTCGACGGCGAGGTGGACGACTGCGGCCAGCGCCGTTTCGGCGACGCGAGCGTCTCTCACTCCGACGGGTCGACGACCCTCACGGTGTCAGCCGCCCGGTCGGTACTGTCCGCCGCCGGTCTGAGGTCGTCCAGCTACCGCTACGAGGTCTACGCGGCGGGGTTCGGCGACTACGACTGGGAGGACGTCGCCCCGAACTCCGGTCCCGTCACCCACACCCTGAACGGCTCGGGTGGCGGTGGCGGGTCCCCCACGCCGGCCCCGGGAGGCCCGACCGCTCGCACGTCCACCCCGGCGGTCGCGCCGGGACAGCAGGTGACCGTCTCGGGGGAGGGTTTCCAGCCCGCGGCGGAGCTCACGATCACCTTCCGCAGCGACCCGGTCGTGGTCGGGCGGACGACGGCGCGGGCGAACGGGTCCTACTCGGCCCGCGTGACGATCCCCTCCAACGCCGCCGTCGGGATGCACACCCTGGAGGTCTCCGGGCTGTCCAACGGGCAGAACCGCACGGCCAGCACCCCTATCCGGGTCGTCGCGGCGGCCTCGCGCAGCGGATCCGACGACCTGCCGGCCTCCGGCGCTCCGCTCACGCAGATGGCCACGTGGGGGTTCATGCTGATCACCGGCGGCGAGGTGCTGCTCGGTGGGGCCCTGTGGGCGACCTGGCCTCGGCGCCGGGAGACCGCGCCGCGGACCGCGCTCTACCCCGAGTGGGAGGCGTGGGAGTCCTGGCAGGACCGCACCTCCCGGTAGCGATCAGTCCCTCGGCCTCCCGATCACGGCGACGCGAGCCGCGAGCCAGGTCGTGATGGGAACCGCCGCCACCAGCCCTATCGACCCCACCATGGTCCGGACGATCTCGGTCGCAACGACCTCCTCGTTCGCCACGTCGGCGAGCCCGGCCTGGCTCACGACGAAGAAGACGAGGAGCGGCATCGCGGCTCCCGCGTAGGCGAGGAGGAGCGTGTTCACGACGGAGGCGACGTGGTCTCGCCCCACCCTCAGCCCCGATCGGTAGAGCTCGCCCGCGGATAGCGTGGGGTTGGCGCCGGAGATCTCCCAGACGGCCGACGCCTGCGTGACCGTCACGTCGTCGAGTGCGCCCAGGGCGCCGATGACGATCCCCGCCAGTACGAGGCCGGAGGCGTCCAGCTGCCCGATGGAGAGCTGGATCAGGATCGCCTCCTCGCTCGCGAACCCCGAGAGGCGGGTCAGCACCACGAACAGGTGCGCGAGCGCGGCGGTGAGGCCGAGAGACGTGAGCGCGCCGAGCAGCGCGACCGTGGTCATGGGGTTGAAGCCGTGGGCCAGGTACAGGGCCAGGTACGCGATGGCGGCGGCTCCGAAGATCGCGACGAGGACCGGCGGACGTCCGGCGATGATCGACGGGAGGATGAACGTGAGCAGCACGACGACGCTGAGAGCGAGCCCGACCAGGGCGGCGGCGCCGCGGGAGCGTCCGAGCACCACGACCGGGATCGCGAATAGGACCACCAACCAGGCCAGGACCGGCTTGCGCTGGCGGTCCAGGAACGAGTACCTGAACCCCTGCTCGGCGGAGGGCTCGTAGCCGAGGACGATCGTCTCCCCGACGTCGAGGTCCGGGCTGGTGGGCAGGTCGGGCAGGACGATCGTCTGGGGGCGGCCGCGGTCCGGACCCTCCAGGGGCGAGGCCACGATCTCCAGGCACCGCTCCCCCGTCCCCTCCGGCGCGTCCTGCTGTCCGGGACAATCGGCCAGGTCGACCGACCGCACCTCGGCGTCGATCCGCTCGGCGAGCGTCCCCGGCACTCCCAACGTCGTATCGTCCGGGGAGACCCTGAGGACGGCTATCCCGACCAGCGTCACCACGGCGCCGGCGACGGCGGCGATCGTCAGCAGGCGCGTGGTGCGCGCCGGGACGTCCAGGTCGGTGCCGTGGGCGTGTCCTGAGCCCATGGATCAGGTCAGGCGGCCGGCGATGTCTTCCATCTCGTCGGGCTCTATCGGCCCCGTCCGGCGCTCGGCCACCCGTCCGTCCGCGCCCACGAACACCCAGAGCGGGAGGTCGCCCGACCCGGCTCCCAGCGCGTCCGCCACCGCACCGTCGGTATCGACCACCACGGGCGCCGTCCAGCGCTCCCGCTGCAACCACGCCCCCGCCGGGTGGTTCGGCCTCTGCGGGTCCTCCGCCGTGGAGACGAGACGGATCTGGACGCCGTCCGGGAGCCGGTCGCGCGCCACCCAGTCGCGGACGACCGGGAGCAGGCGACGGCACTCGGGGCACCAGTGGCTCACGACCAGGACGATGGTGGCTCCCTCCTCGGGCCCGAACCGGACCCGCTGCCCCTCGTGATCGGTCCCGGTCACCGCGGGGACGGGCTGGCCTTCGGCCCGGTCGCGTCCGGACCGGGAGAAGGCCGGGAGGGACTCGCCGGTCACCTCGGCCGCCCTCACCTCCCCGCCGTCGTCGGCCCGAAAGGTCGTCATCAGGGCGGTCGCGACGAGGCCGATGACGAGCGCGAGGATGAGGGCGGCGGCCGCGATGCGCGTCGCGTTCCATTGGCTCGGCGGCTTCGGGCGCCCCGGCTCCGTCCGCGCGCCGGTCCTGGCCTTCGCGGGCGTCGGGCCCCTCCTGCGTCCGGCAGCCTTCCGTCTCTTGCTCATCGACCCCTCCTGTCGGCGCGCGGCACCCGGCGACGGCGCGGTGAACGCGCCGAGTCTATCGGGGGCCGGGTGCGGGTATCTTGCCGACGTGTCCGAACGCATGCTCGCCGGGCGGTACCTCATCGGCTCCCGTCTGGGGTCGGGAGGGATGGCGTCCGTCTACGACGCGACCGATACGAAGCTCGGACGTCGGGTCGCGGTGAAGGTGCTGGCGCAGAACCTCGCCGCCGACCCGGACGCGGTCGACCGCTTCGTCCGGGAGGCGAGATCGGCCGCCGCGCTCAACCACCCCGGCATCGTGAAGGTCTACGACAGCGGACGCGACGGCGACGAGCACTTCCTGGTCATGGAGCTGGTGGAGGGACCGACGCTGGCCGAGGCGCTCCTGAGCGG
>DATLFR010000020.1 GCA_035540895.1 Actinomycetota bacterium
AGCTGCGTCAGCTCGGCTCCCAGATCAACGTCGAGGTGGAGGCGGGGGAGGCCGGCGGCGACCCGGTGGAGACGGCGCGGCGCGCGCTGAAGCGGGCGAAGGACGAGCGCTTCCAGGCCCTCATCGTCGACTCGGCCGGACGGCTCTCGATCGACGAGGAGATGATGGCTCAGGCCGAGTCGCTCCGGTCGGCCGTCCAGCCCACCGAGACCCTGCTCGTGCTCGACTCGATGACCGGACAGGACGCCGTCACGACGGCGGAGACGTTCGGCACCCGGCTCGAGCCGACCGGGGCGATCCTGACGAAGCTGGACGGCGACGCGCGCGGCGGTGCGGCCCTCTCGCTGGTCGAGGCGGCCGGGGTCCCGATCATCTTCGCGTCGACCGGTGAGCGCATCGAGGACCTCGAGCCCTTCCATCCGGACCGCATGGCGAGCCGGATCCTGGGGATGGGCGACGTCCTCTCCCTCATCGAGAAGGCCGAGGCGGCCATCTCCGAGGAGGAGTCCGAGGAGATGGAGCGCAAGATCCGGGAGGCGCGCTTCGACCTGGACGACTTCCTGAACCAGCTGCAGATGCTGAAGCAGATGGGGCCGCTGCAGAACGTGCTCGGGATGATGCCGAAGATCCCCGGCATCGGCCGCATCACCGATCAGGAGATCGACGAGAAGCAGCTGGTCCGGGTCGAAGCGATCATCCGGTCGATGACTCCGCAGGAGAGGTCCAGGCCCGAGCTGATCAACGCGTCCAGGCGCAAGCGGATCGCCACCGGTTCCGGCACCCAACCCCAGGACGTGTCCAGGATGCTGGACCAGTTCGCGCAGATGCGCAAGATGCTGCGGTCCATGGCGGGCGGGGGGGTCCCCGGGGCCGGTCGCCGCAAGGCGCGCAAGGCCCGCAAGGCGCTGCCGAAGATGAAGGGTTTCTGACACGGATCTCGTCCCGGTCTTCCGCGGCCCCCGTCCGATCGCGGAGCTGCTGCTCGGGGTGATCCACTCGGACGGGATCGACGCGATGCTCGCCACCGACGACGCGGCCGGCAACTACCCCCACCTCGGGTTCGCCCACGGCTCCCGGATCCTCGTCCGTCCCGAGGACGAGGCCCGCGCGCGGGAGCTGATCGACTCGGTCGAGACCGCCTAGGGGAGCCGGGCCAGCCGAGCGAGCGCGTCCAGGCCCTCGTCGCTGCCCGGCCAGTGCCGGCGCACCGCGTCCGGACCCGCCCTACGGACGACGGAGCGCAGGACCGCCGCGATGATGATCGCGTCGTCGGCGTACCCGAGCACGGGGACGAAGTCGGGGACGAGATCGAACGGGAGCGCGAGGTACGCGAACAGCAGCCAGAGCCTCACCCGGACGCCCCGGGGGAGCGACGGGTCCGCGGCCAGGCGTCTCAGCAGTCTGATCGTGTCGGGGAGCAGGCGGACGGCCTCCTTGAGCATCCCTGCCTGCGGCCCGGCCGCCAGCAGCGCGACGACCATCGCCACCCACGCCAGCAGGAGCGCGCCCACGACCGCGACGGCGATCCTCATGGGCGCAGGTATCGGGCGAACCAGTCCAGGATCACCTCGAAACGCATGACGCGGTGGGCCGGGCTCCCGGACCGCGACATCTCGTGTCCCTCGCCGGGGAACCGGACCATCTCCACGTCCCGCCGGTTGAGCCGCAGGAGCGTGAACAGCTGCTCGGCCTGCTCCACGTTGCACCTCAGGTCGTCCTCGGCATGCAGGATGAGCAACGGGGTGCGGATCCTGTTCGCGTGACCGAGCGGTGAGATCGCCTCCCACGCCTCGGGCGCTTCGTGGAAGTGGGCTCCGACGTACCCGACGAAGGACCAGCCCAGGTCGCTCGACCCGTACATCGAAGGCCACGAGTTCACGGCGCGTTCCGAGCAGGCGGCCGCGAACCGGTCGTCCTGTCCGATGATCCACGACGTCGCCCAGCCTCCGTACGAGCCTCCCATCACGCCCAGCCGCTGCGGGTCGCACTCGGGGAAGCGGTCGAGCGCCGTATCGACCACGGCGTGCATGTCCTCGATATCGACCGAGCCCATGCCCGGTCCGGCCTCGCCCGCCGGACCGCGGATAGCGCGTCCCCACCCCTCGGTGTATCCCGACGAGCCTCGGGGGTTGGAGAACAGGACGACGTACCCGGCTGCCGCGTAGATCTGGAACTCGTCGAAGAACCCGTTGCCGTACTGGGTGAACGGTCCCCCATGGATGTTGAGGAGGACGGGGTAGCGGCGGGTGCGGTCGAAGCCGGGAGGGCGCATGATCCACGCGTCCACCTCCGAGCCATCGCGGGAGACGGCGGTGAACCGCTCCGCCTCCACGAGCTGGGCCCTCTCGCAGAACGTCGACGAGTGGCGGGTGAGCCGGCGCCCCCCGTGGAAGAGCTCCGGAGGCATCGTCGGGGTCGTCGCGGCATGGACCCCCTCGCCGGCGACCAGGTCGAGGCCCGTCACCCGCAGCTCCCCGTCCACGACCCGAACCGGGTCGGCCGAGCCGTCCGCCGGTCCCAGGTAGACATGGGTGTTCCCTCCGTCCTCGACCGCGAAGACGACGCGGCCGTCAGAGGTCCAGACGGGCTCGCGGATGGAGGGGAAGGGGGCGCAGTTGCGGTCCAGCGCCGTGGTGAGGAGCCGTCGCTCGCCCGAGCCGAGCTCGAGGACGGCGATCTGGGTGTGGCGCGGCCGGTCGAGGACCCCCTCCGCGTACTGGTAGGCGATGGCCGAGCCGTCCGGCGACCAGGAGGGAGACGAGCACGAGCCGTCCGTCGATGTCAGGAGCTCGGGCTCTCCGCCGCCGGCGCCGACCGCGTAGAGGTCGGACCGGTCGTCGAGGTCGTGGTCGTCGTGTCCGGACGCGGAGAACACGAGGCGGGACGAGTCCGGGCTCCAGGACGGACCGGAGACCCCGGCCTCGAACGAGGTGAGCTGGACGGGCTCGCTCGACCCGTCCGCGACGACGACGAAGAGCTGCGCGGGACGGTCGACCACCCACCCCTCCCCGTCGAGCTTGAACCCCAGGCGGGTGATCCGGCGCGGCCTCCTCCGGCGGTCGTCGGTCTCCTCGTAGGCCGGGTCGGGCACCCGGGAGCAGAACGCGACCCGGGTGCCGTCCGGCGACCAGACGGGTGAGGTCACCGACTCGGGCAGGTCGGTCAGCTTGACCGCCTCCCCGCCATCGGACGGGAGCACGTACATCTGCGCGCGCTCACCATCGCGATCGGACACGAACGCCAGCCGCGCCCCGTCGGGCGACCACCTGGGAGACGAGTCTCGCTTCGGGCCCCAGGTGAACCGGCGCGGGTCGGACGAGCCGTCGACGGGGACCGTCCATATGGAGCTGCGGTACTCCTGGTCCTCGCGGTCCATCGTCGTCAGCGTGTAGGCCACGCGGGTGCCGTCCGGGCTCACCCGCGGGTCGCCGACCGCGGTCAGCTCGTAGAGGTCGTCCGGACGCATCGCTCCCTCCCTGCCCTGGTATCCTGTCCGGCGGCGCCCCAGGCGCCTCCCGCAGGAGACGAGAGGACATACTCACATGGTCAAGCTCCGACTGATGCGCGTCGGGACCACGAAGAAGCCCGTCTACCGGGTCGTGGCCGCCGATTCGCGCTCGCCGCGGGACGGCCGCTTCATAGAGATCATCGGACAGTACGACCCGAAGCCCAACCCGAGCTTCATCGAGATCGACGAGGCGCGTGCGCTGCACTGGCTCGCCTCGGGAGCCCAGCCGTCCGACACCGTCACCGCCCTGCTGAAGCGGTCCGGGATCTGGCAGAAGCACGTGGCGGCGCACCCGCGCAAGCCAGCGAAGCAGCGCGAGCGCAAGCCGAAGGCCGCCGCGAAGTCGTGAAGGACATCCTCGAGTTCGTCGCCCGCTACCTCGTGGACAACCCCGACGAGGTGAAGGTCGAGTCGCTCGAGGGCCAGCGCGCGATCATCCTCCAGCTCTCGGTGGCGCCGGAGGACATGGGCAAGATCATCGGCCGCAACGGCCGGGTCGCGAAGGCGCTGCGGACGCTGGTCGGAGCGGCCGCCGTCCGCGACGGGCGCAGCGCCATCGTCGAGATCGTCCAGTAGCGCGGGGCGCGTGGGGGACGAGCACATCGTCGTCGGCCGCATCAAGCGGCCGGTCGGGCTCAAGGGCGAGGTGGAGGTCCACGTCGAGTCCGACGAGCCGACCCGGTTCCAGCCCGGCTCCCGGCTGCTCGGCGGTCCCGACCGGCGTCCGCTCCGCATCTCCAGGTCGCGCGTCCACGGCGAACGCCGCATCGTCGCCTTCGAGGACGTCGGCGACCGGACGGCCGCGGAGGCGCTCGGGGGCATGGAGCTGTTCGTGCCCACCTCGGAGGTCCGCGAGCTGCCGGAGGGGGAGTTCTGGGACTTCGAGCTCGTCGGCTGCGAGGTGGTCTCCCCGGAGGGGGAACGCCTCGGCGAGGTGGTCGCCGTGATGCACCCGCCGGGCAGCGACATGCTCGTGATCGAGGCCGACGGACGGGAGCACCTCGTCCCCCTCGTCAGGGCGCTCGTCCCCCACGTCGACCGGGGAGCCCGCCGTCTCACCGTGGACCCCATCCCGGGCCTGCTCGAATAGGATCGGTCCGATGATCGGACGGCTGCTCTACCGGCTCCGCCGGCCCGCCCTGCTCCTGGCCTCGGCGGCCGCGCTGACCGCGGCGATCGTGCCTGCGCCGCAGCTCGAGCAGGCTCCGGTGGCGCAGGAGGTGGTGGCGGCGCCGACGCCGTCACCCGTGGAGGAGACGCCCGTGCCGGTCCCCGTCTTCGCCCCGACGGAGATCGAGCTCCCCACGCTGAACCAGACGGCCCCCGTCGTCCCGGTGGGGGTCGAGGCCGACGGGGCGATGGGGACCCCGTCCAACGCCGTCGACGTGGCGTGGTGGGACGGGGTGAGGGTGGGCGAGGGCAATGCCCTCCTGGCGGGGCACAAGGACTGGAACAAGCGGCCCGGCACCTTCTTCCGCCTCGGGGAGCTGAAGCGGGGCGACCCGGTCGTGGTGAGGGGACCGGAAGGGGAGCTCCGGTTCGAGGTGGCCTGGGTCCACCAGCTCCACAGGGACTCCGACGCGGCCGGGATACTCGGAGATCAGGGGGCCCCGACCCTGACGCTCATCACCTGCGGGGGCCGGTTCGACCGCGCGGTCCGCGGCTACGAGGACAGGATCGTCGCCCGCGCGGTCCTGCGGGCCTGAGCCGTTGCGGATCGACGTCGTCACGATCTTCCCGGACGTGATCCGCGCGTTCGCCCAGGCCGCCCTGCTGGGCAAGGCCGTGGACAGGGGGCTGCTCGAGGTCGCCGTCCACGACCTGCGCGACCACACGCGCGACCGCCACCGTCAGGTCGACGACGAGCCCTACGGGGGAGGTCCGGGCATGGTCATGAAGGCGGAGCCGCTCTTCGACGCCGTCGAGTCGATCGACCCTGAGCGTTCAGCCCACGTCGTCCTCCTCACGCCGGCGGGGCGCAGGCTCGACCAGAGACTGGTGCGCGAGCTGGCCGCCCGGCCCCGCCTCGTCCTCATCTGCGGCCGGTACGAAGGGGTCGACGAGCGGGTGGCCGAGCACCTGGTGGACGAGGAGCTGTCGATCGGCGACTACGTGCTCGCGGGGGGCGAAGCGGCCGCGATCGTCGTCGTGGACGCGGTGGCTCGCGTCCTGCCGGGCGTCGTGGGGGAGCCCGAGTCGATCGCTCAGGAGTCGTTCGAAGACGGCCTGCTCGATCACCCGCAGTACACGCGGCCGGCCCGGTTCCGGGACTGGGAGGTGCCCGAGGTGCTGCTCTCCGGCCACCACGCCGAGATCGAGCGCTGGCGCCGAGATGAGGCCGAGCGGCGCACCAGGGAGCGCCGTCCCGATCTGCTCGGAGAGGACCCCCGAGACCCCAGCTGCTA
>DATLFR010000021.1 GCA_035540895.1 Actinomycetota bacterium
GGACCTGCTCGCCGGGGTGCCGGAGGGGTCGCTCTGGGACCGGCTGCAGTTCGTGCGCGAGGCCTTCTACCAGGAGGTGGTGGCGTCCGGGGCGGGCGAGCCCGTGGACGTGCCCCCCTTCCGGGTCGAGGAGATGCTGGCCGGCGGCGAGGCCACGCCCTACGAGATCACCGCGGCCGAGGTGATGATCGCGCGCTGGACCGGGGTCCCCGCCCGCATGGGGTACGGGTTCTACGGGGGTGAGAAGACCGACGCCGGCGGGACCCGCTGGCAGGTCCGCCCCAAGCACGGGGCGACCTGGCTGGAGGCGTACTTCGACGGGTACGGGTGGGTGCCGATCATCGGCAAGCCGCCGAAGGCGAAGCCCTCCACGGCCGACGAGGAGAAGCAGGACGACCCCGAGATCCGGCCGAGCGACGAGCTGGCCCTCGTCGTCTACGTCCCGATCAAGCTGCAGAGCATCCGGCTGCTCTACACGCTCGTCCGCTACTACGTGATGGTGACGCTGCCCGTGCTGGGCGCCCTGCTGCTCACCTTCTTCCTGTTCCCGTACCCGGTCCGGGTCTACCGGCGCTACAAGCGGCGGCGCTGGGCGGAGGCTCGCGGTCCGCTCGAGCGGATAGTCGTCAGCTACGCCGAGTTCCGCGACCTGTGCGAGGACCACAACGTCGGGGACACGGTCCGGACGCCTCTCGAGTTCCTGGAGGCGGTCGAGCCGGACGCGGAGCACACCGAGTTCGCCTGGCTGGTCACCCGCGCCCTCTGGGGCGACCTCCTCCGCGACCTGCGCATGGAGGACGCCGAGGCGGCTCAGGACATGTCCAGGTCGTTGATGCGCCGTGTCCGGGTCGCCCAGCCGGCGCTCTCCCGGGTCCTGGCGGTCGGCTCCCGTGCCTCCCTGCGCGCGCCGTACACGGACGACGTCCCCAACACCTGGCCGAGGTGGGCCGCGGCCGGGATGGTGCGGCGCGGGCTGCGCCGCCTCTTCGGGGTGGTCGGCGCGCCGCTTCGCCGGGTCCGTCGCCTCCTGCCGGCCGGGGCGGGCGCCGTCCTGCTCCTGCTGCTCATGGTGGGTTGCGGACGTCCGGACGGTCCGGTGGGCGTCTCCCGGCTCCCGGACCCTCTCGTGCCCGAGGACCTCCAGGGGTACGTCTTCGCCCGCGAGGAACAGGCGGAGTCGGCGTTCGAGAGAGCGGGCGCCGATTCGCTCGTCGAGCCCGACGGACGCGTCTACACGGTCCGGCGGGGGAGCGAGGTGCTCGGGTCGCTGCAGGCGGCGGTCTTCAAGCGGGAGCTGAGGCTGCGCGACGAGGACACCAGGAGGGAGGTCCTCGACTCCATCCGGAGCAGCATCGGCAGCGGCGGGTTCGATCGCAAGAGGGTCGGTGCGTTCACCATCGAGGAGATGGTCCTGCCCGAGCAGCGCATCCTGCTGTGGATGCCGCCGGACGCCGGGTACTACCAGCTGTTCATCGCTCGGCAGGGGTTCGAGGCGGCCGAGCGCGTCTTCACGGCGGTCCTCGCCTATCAGCGGGGGGACGTCCTGAGCGTGGAGGCCGAGGGTACCGGTCTTCCCGACCCGACCCGCGGCGTCCCCGAGTAGGAGGAGTGATGGGTATCCGAACACCGAGGCCGGCCGCGATCCTCATCGCCTTGCTGCTGGTAGCTACGGGCTGCGGCGGGCCGCCGAACCCCATCCAGGCGGGGGTGAAGGAGTTCCCGACCGACGTGTTGCTCGGCTCGACGGAGGGCTCCCCTGCGCCCTCCTCGGTCGCTCCAGCCCCGATAGAGGAGCCCGCGCCCATCCTCGTCCGGCCGTTGACCGACTTCCCGTCGGACGAGCCCCGGCCGGTCCCGACGCCGGCGCCCGCGTGCCCGGCCGCCGACCCGCTCTCGAGCCCGGCCAACGAGGCGTTCAGCGACCCGGCGGGCTCGCCGCCCACGACCGCGACGTACGCGTTCCGCAACGAGGGCCGGTACTCCGTCAAGGCCACCACCGAGACGGCAGGCGTGTACGCGGGCTCGGAACGCAGCGTGCGGGACGTGCGCCGGGACGGCATCGCGTACGAGTTCACCGTGAGCGACACGCTGGGCTCGGCTACGCGCTACCGGGTCGTGCCCCGCACCGGGTCGGCCGTCCCCCAGGCGGAGGACCCGGGCCTCTACATCGTGTCCATCTCGTCGCAGACACCGGAGAAGGTGGACACCTTCACACCCGTCCAGCCGATGAGGCTGGCCGGGTTCCCGCTGAGCAACGGCGACCGCGTCCAGTCGACCGGCGCCTCTCCCACCGGGAGCACGGTGATGAGGTTCGACTCCACGATCGGGCGGCTCCACCCGGACGAGCCGGGCAGACGCGACCCGAAGGGCCGCGTCGATGCCTGCGGGAGCCTGCTGGACATCTGGTGGATCGACGTCGCGGGGACGATCCGCGGGGCGAACAAGAACCTGACGTTCACGACGCTGTTCGCGTTCGGCCCCCAGTACGGCGGGCTCATGCTCGAGGAGAGATGGAAGGTGAGCGGCACCGACGCGGGAGCCACGGTCTCGAGCGAGCGGCGTTCGGTGATCAGCCGGGAGCCGGCGGTCCCCCGATGAAGAGGATCGGGCGCCTGGGGCTGGCGATGCTCGTGGCCGCTTCCGCGTGCACGCTGAACGAGCCGATCGACGACACGGCGCCCCGGACGCCCGATCCCGCGGCACGCCCAGGGGGGACGCTCCGGGTGGGGATCGGCCAGCCGAGGTCCATAGACCCCTCGCTCGTCACCCGGCGGGACCCGGCCGGCTGGCTCGTGGTCAGCGTGATGTGCGACACGGCGGTCGATATCGACCCGGTCACCGGCGAGCTGCGCCCCGCCCTGGCCC
The DNA here is from genome assembly GCA_035540895.1 of Actinomycetota bacterium. Taxonomy (NCBI): domain Bacteria; kingdom Bacillati; phylum Actinomycetota; species Actinomycetota bacterium. The sequence continues at coordinate 2,866 of DATLFR010000021.1, forward strand.
GCCGGTTCCAGTCGACCGAGCGCGGGACGCTCGTCACGGCGACCCTGCGGGAGGACGTCCGGCTGCACGACGGGTCCGACGTCGGTGCGCTCGACCTCAGCTACCCGATCTCTCGCGCGGCCCAGCCGCAGACCGTCTCGCCCTCCGCTGAGCTGCTCTCCGACGTGAACGGCTTCGAGCGGCTGCAGGAGAACGAGACCGAGGAGGAGACGCTCCTCGGCGTGCGGGCGGTGGGTCCGTTGGACCTCGAGATCGCGCTGCTGCGCAACCGAGGCGACTTCACGAGGGTCCTGACGCACCCGATCACCGCGGCCATGCCTCGCGAGACGCTGGTCGACGCGCGACGCGACGAGGCCGACGAGGAGTACGGGAAGCGACCGGTATGCGCGGGTCCCTACCGCCTGGCCGAGCCGTGGTCCCCCGGGGGAGCCGAGATCAGGCTGGTCCGCTTCGAGGGGTACCACGGAGCCAACGCGGCCTACACGCAGGGGGGCCGCGGCTACGCCGACGAGATCGTCTTCCGGATCTACCCCGACCAGAGGGCGCAGCTCGCGGCCTACGCGGCCGGTGAGATCGATATCGCCCACGTGCCGCCCGACGCGCGGACCGAGGCGCAGGCCCTCCCCGGCACGCTCGTCGACACGCCTACGCTGCGGCTCGACTACCTCGGGCTCCCAACCCCCGTCGAGCCCTACCGCAACCGCGGCGTCCGCGTGGCGCTCAGCATGGCCCTGGACCGCGAGCGGATCTCGCGGGAGGTCTACGGCGGAGGACGCCGTCCGGCATCCGCCATCCTGCCCCCCCCGCTCGGGGAGCAGCTGCACCGCCCGGACGCATGCGCGAGGACGGCTCCCGCGACCGGCGACGTGGAGCGGGCCCGGACGGTCCTTGCCTCCTCCGGTACGGACCTGCGCGGCCAGACCATCCGCCTCCACTTCAACGACGAGTTCGGACACCGCGAGCTCGCGCAGGCCGTGGCGGCTCAGTGGGCGGAGGCGTTCGGCGTGCAGGTGGAGCTGCAGCCGAGCGAGTGGGAGGCGTACCGCCAGCGGGGGCTGAGCCCCACAGGGTTCGACGGCCCGTTCCGCATGAGCATCTCGGTCGAGTACCCCAGCGCGCTCGACTACCTCGAGCCCCTGTTCTCGTCCTCCCGGAGCGGCGACACGAACCTGAGCCGATTCGGCAGCCGCAGCTTCGACCTCGCCCTCGAGGACGACGCCCGGCGCGCCGTGACGCCGGAGGACCAGGCTCTGCAGTTCCACCGGCTGGAGGACATCGTCTGCGGCGAGATGCCGGTCATCCCGCTGCTGTACGGGTCGACCCACTACCTGTTCGCGTCGGACCGGATCGGGTCGGCGATCGGGTCCTTCACGGCGGCGAGCACGGCGCTGCCCCTCCTGCGGGAGATATTCGTCCGTGGCTGAGCTGAGGCGGACGGCGGCGGCGGTCGTGCTCGTCTTGGCGACGGTCACGCTCACTGCCTCGGGCGTCGTCGCGTTCAGCGCGCTCAGCTGGTCGGCCCGGGTCGGACCGTACCTGCACCGGACCGCAGCCGCGGCCGCCGTGCTCCTGGTCGCGGGCACGGTCGCCTGGGG
>DATLFR010000022.1 GCA_035540895.1 Actinomycetota bacterium
GGGTCGGAGAGGGCGTCGGCTCCGGCGTGTAGGGGGCCGCGACGATCCTGGTGGCGGTCCCGACGTCGGCTCGCCTCGCGGCGGGATCGCGGGCGAACGCGACGGCGCCGGCAGAGATGGAGACGACCGTGGCCAGCGCCACCGGGATGAGCGATCGTCGACGCAGCACGCGGGTCCTCCTCGGTGACGGTCAGCGAGGAGGTTTCGACGCCGGCGACGGCGTCTCCTGCCGCTCTAGAGGATCCGCCGCCAGTGGTAGTACAGACCGCCCACGCCAGCGACGACCAGCGTGATGAATATCCGGCCGACGGCGATGCGGAAGACGAAGTACTGCAAGAAGAAGGCGACCGCGGTCCCTACGAGGAACGCGATGATCGCGTCGGACCGGATCCGGGAGTCACCGAACGGGTAGCGCTCCATGCGTCAACCCTACCCGCTACGTCTCCCGGTAGCCGGGAAGCGGGACACGGACGTGGATGCGGGTCCCCTCCCCCGCCTCGACCTCGAGGCTCCCCTTGAGCTCGTGGTCCACGAGCGCGCTGACGATCTTCAGGCCGAGCCCGCCCGACTCCCACGAGAAGTCGTCCGGGAGCCCGATGCCGTCGTCGGCCACGGTCGCGCGGACCGTGCCGTTCGTCCGCTCGAGACCCACGGAGATCGTGCCCTCCTCGCGGTCCTCGAAGGCGTGCTCGGCCGCGTTCTGGACCAGCTCCGTGATGACGAGGGACAGAGGGGTGGCCACCACCGCCGGGAGCTCTCCCACCTCTCCACGTACCTCGCATCCGATACGACGCTGGTCCAGACCGAGGCCGTCCTGGAGCATCCGGACGACCCCCCGGAGGACCTCGCCGAAGTCGACGAGGTCGCCCGACGCCTGCGAGAGCGTCTCGTGGACGAGGGCGATCGTCGAGACGCGTCGGACGCTCTCCTCGAGGGCCTCGCGCGCCTCGTCGGAGCCCAATCGCCGCGACTGCAGCCTCAGGAGGCTGGCGATCGTCTGGAGGTTGTTCTTCACCCGGTGATGGATCTCGCGGATGACGGCGTCCTTGTACATGAGCATCCGGTCGCGCCGACGCAGCTCGGTGACGTCCTGCACGAGGACTATGCCGCCGAGCAGCTCTCCCGCCACGACGAACGGCACGACACGACGGCTGACGACGGCTCCCCCCATCTCCACCTCCGCCTCGAGCGGTACCTGGCCCTCCAGGGCGGCCGAGAGCGCCTTGCCGCCGGGCAGGTCGCTCACGTTCGTCCCGACCAGCTGCGTGTACACGCCGAGCCTGCGGTGGGCCGCGGTCGCGTTCGGAGATGCGAAGAGGATGAGGCCGGACGGCGCGAGCTGCAGGAGGCCGTCGGAGACCCGGGGGCTCCCCCACTCCTGCATCCCGGGGTACGGGAACACCCCCTCCACGATCATGCGGTGCAGGGTCTCGGCGCACTGCTGGTACGCCTCCTCGAGGCTCGAGACCCTCCGGCCCCCGAACGGCATCCCCTCGCGCACGAGGACGGCCGGGATGCGGTCCCCGACCCGGACGGGCACGGCGACGCGCAGGACGCCGCGTCCGTCCGCCGCGCCCCGCTGCGGCTTCCCCGTCTCGAGGGCCGTCCGGGCCTCCTGCGCGTTCTCGGCCACGAGCGCCGTCCCGACGTGGTCGTCGGGGAACAGGGTCTGCGTCGAGTCGGGCCGCGTCTGGGCCAGGACGATCATGTCGCCGTCCGGGGAGTCCTGGATCGGGGTGACGAGCAGGAGGTCGGCGAAGGACAGGTCGGCCAGCATCTGCCAGACCGCCACGAGCCGGTGGAAGTGATCCACCTCCTCCGGGCGGATGCCCCCCGCCCTCTGGCAGAGCTCCTCGAGCAGGGTCGAGACGTGCGTGTCGCCGAAGCTACTCGACAACGGCTATCACGTCCCCCTCCTGGACGACTGCGCCCTCCGATACCCGGACCTCGGTCACGGTCCCGTCGTGGGGGGAGTAGACGGGGATCTCCATCTTCATCGACTCCAGGATGACGAGGACGTGCCCCTCCGTTACCTGCTGTCCGGTCTCGACCTCGACCTTCCAGACGTTGGCCACCATCTCCGCCGCCACCTCGGTCATCGGCGCGCCTCCACGGCCGTCCGCGCGCGGTCCGGCACGGCGATGCCGAGCATCTCGCGCGCCTCGTTCGGCTCAGCGACGGGACGCCCGACGTCGGCCGCCATCCGAGCGGCCTTCGCGACGAGGTCACCGTTGGACGTCGCCATCTCCCCGTCCGCGGTGTAGAAGTTGTCCTCCAACCCGACACGCACCGATCCTCCGGCCCCAAGCGCCGCGGCGATCATCCGCCACTGCTCCGGATGACGGACGCCGATCACCTGCCAGTGGGCGTCCGCCGGCAGGAGCGACACCTGATGGATCAGGTTCGGGACCGTCGCCGCTATCCCGCCGTGGACCCCCATGATCAGGGAGAAGTGCGGCCTGGGGTCCCCCAGCCCCATATCCGCGAGGAGCATGACGTTGTTGATGTGCCCGGAGTCGAAGCACTCGTGCTCGGGCTTCGTCCCGGCGTCGCGCATCGTCTCGAGGAAGAAGATGATGTCGCCGAAGGGGTTCGCGAAGACGGCGTCGATGTGGAACGCCTTCCTCGAACGTGAGTAGATGGCGTAGTTCATCGAGCCCATGTTCAGAGCACCGATCTCGGGACGAAGATCGGCGATCTGCGCGACCCGCTGTTCGCGGTCTATGCCGATGGCACCGGTCGAGTAGTTGACGATGATGTCCGGGACCTCGGCCAGGATGGCGTCGGTGATCGCCCGGTAGTCCTCGACGTCGTAGGACGGGGCGCCGGTGTCCGGCTTGCGGGCGTGGATATGCACCACGGACGCTCCCGCGTCACGGGCGCGCCGGGCCTCCTGCCCGTACTCCTCGGGGGTGTAAGGGATGTACGGGCACTGCTGGCGGTTCGCGGCCGCTCCAGATATCGCGCACGAGATCACGACCTTGTCCTGGATCCCCATCTCTACCTCCTCGGATGGACCAGCCTAACGGTCCCCCCGGTCTCCGAGCCGTCCCTCCGTGAGGTGGTAGGTCCCGCTCGCGAAGACGGCGAGGCGGCCGTCGCTGTCCGTGACGCGTCCCTCGGCGAGGCCGACCGTCCGTCCGCGATGCAGGCAGCGTGCCTCAACGGCGATCGGCCCCGGGTGCAGCGCCCGCGCGTACTGCACCTTGATCTCCAGGGTCACGCAGAGTCGGATCTCACCTCCGAAGGTGGCGACGGCGTGTCCCATCGCGTTGTCGAGCAGCCCGTACGCCACGAGTCCGTGGGCGATCCGATGCGGGTTCAGGTGTATCTCGCCGACCTCGAACTCCCCCTTCACCAGGTCGCCCTCGTTGCGGAAGCGCGGGAACCCGAGCACGAAGGAAGGGTTGCCGTAACCGATCTGAGCGTCCATCCGGCGGGCGAGCCGGGCGACCGTCTCGAGCTCCCACCCGTCGAGGTGCTCGATCGCCTCGGCGATCTGACTCCGCAGGTCCTCCGCAGGCCGCTCTCCCATCAGACGGGCAGGACGCCGTGCTTGCGCCAGGGCCGCTCGACCTTCTTCGTCCGGCCGAGCCGCAGCCCTCGGTGGATGTGCCTGCGCGTGTCGCGCGGGTCGATGACGTCGTCGACCCCGGCCCACCCGGCCGCGATGTAGGGCGAGATCGACTCGCGGACCATCTTGATCCGCTCCGAGCGGACCCGGTCGCGGTCCTCCGGAGCAGCGGAGTCGACCTCCTTGCGGAAGATGATGTTCACCGCTCCCTCCGGCCCCATGACCGATATCTCCGCCGTGGGCCAGGCCACGATGTACTCGGGCTCGTAGGCGAACCCGTTCATCACGAAGTAGCCGGCCCCGTACCCCTTGCGGGTGACCACGGTGACCTTGGGCACCGTCGCCTCGGAGATGGCGAAGAGCATCTTGGCTCCGTGGCGGATGATCCCCTGACGCTCCACCTGGGAGCCGACGAGGAAGCCGGGCACGTCCATGAGGAAGACGAGAGGGATGTTGAACGCGTCGCAGAGCCAGACGAAGCGGGCCACCTTGTCGGCGCTGTTGATGTCCAGCGCCCCGCCGAGCATCATCGGCTGGTTGGCGACGATGCCGGCCGGCATCCCACCGAACCGACCCAGGGCGGTGACCACGTTGCGCGCCCACTGCGGCTTCATCTCGAGGACGTGCCCGTCGTCGACGATCTCCCTGATGACCATCCGCACGTCGTAGGCCTTGCGCTGGTTGACCGGGACGAGGTCCAGGAGCTTCTCGCAGCGGCGGTCCACCGGGTCGGATGTCTCCTTCACCGGCGGCTGGTCCAGGTTGCTCGAAGGGAAGAAGGACAGGTAGTCCTTCACCACCTCGATGCAGGCCCGGTCGTCGGCTACCTCGAGGTCGGCGACACCGGAGTGGCGGTTATGCACCTCAGAGCCTCCGATCTCCTCGTCGGTGCGGTCCTCACCCACCGCCGCCTTCACGAGGTGGGAGCCGGCCAGCGCCATGGAGGACGTCCCCTTCACCATCGGCACGAAGTCGGACAGCCCGGGGATGTAGGCGGTACCGGCCGCGCATGGACCGAGCATGGCCGAGACGAGAGGCACGACCCCGGACATCACCACCTCCTCGCGGAAGAGCTGTCCGGACCGGGCGAACTGCGAACCCGCCGCCTCCTGGATCCGCGCACCGGCCGAGTCGAGGAGCCAGATCATCGGGATCCGGAGCCGGAGCGCGAGCTCGCGCATGCGCGCGACCTTCATCTCCCCGATCGCTCCCATCGAGCCGGCCATCACCGTGAAGTCGTAGGCGGCCACGCACGTCTGCCTGCCGTCGATCTCGCCGATGCCCGTGATCACTCCGTCGGCCGGGGTCAGCTTGCCCTCGAGCGCCACGATCAGCGGGTTGTGGTCGGCGAGCATCCCGTACTCGACGAACGTCCCCTCGTCGAACAGGAGACCGAGCCGCTCCCGAGCGGTGAGCTTCCCCCGCTCGTGCTGCTGGGCGATCCTCTCCGCTCCGCCCCCCAGCGCGAACCTGGCCTTGCGCTCCTCGAGCTCCGCCAGCAGCTCCTCCCACGTCCCACGCATGCCCGACGACTCGTCGAGCTTCGGCATGGGCCTGCTCTCCTCAGCCATCTATCTGCCCTTCCACTCCGGGGGACGTTTCTGGAACCACGCGGTGACGCCCTCGGCCACGTCCTCGCACTGCAGGAGCACGGAGAACTGCGAGTGCAGGAAGTGAAGGCTCGCGTCGAACGTCATGTCCTGCGCGGCGTAGAAGGCGTCCCGGCCCAGCTTCACCACGACCGGGGACCGGGAGGCGAGCTTCGACGCGAGCTCATCGACCGTGGCGTCGAACGACTCGCGCGGCACGACCCGCGTGACGGCGCCCAGCCGGTGGGCCTCGGCCGCATCCACACGGTCGCCGGTCAGCATCAGTTCGAGCGCCTTGCGGGGTCCGAGCGCACGGACGAGCACGGGGGTGATCATCATCGGCCACAGGCCGATATCCACCTCCGGGAGCCCGAACCTGGCGTCCTCCACCGCGACCACGATGTCGCAGGCCATGGCCAGTCCCATCCCGCCCGCCAGGGCGTGTCCGTTCACGGCCCCCAGGACCGGCTTGCCTGCGCCGGCCATGGCTCGGAGCAGGTCCGTGAACGTGGTCCTCGCGAAGTGACGGGAGACGGGGGAGCTGTCCGGGTCGATCCCGCCGAGGTCCCCTCCCGCGCAGAACGCCTTGTCGCCGGCTCCCGTCAGGACGACGACGTGCACATCGTCCTCCGACCTGGCCCGGGTGAAGGCGTCAAGGAGCTCGGACTGCACCTGCGGGTTGAGCGCGTTGCGCTGTTCGGGACGGTTGATGGTCACGCGGGCGACGCCGTCGCGGACCTCCCACAGGATGGCCTCGTACCCGCTCACGAGCCGAGCCTGTCGAGGATGGTGGTGTCGTACCGTCCGGACCTGAACTCTTCGCTGCGCAGGACGCGCTCATGGACGGGCAGGTTGTGCTTGATGCCCGCGATCCGGAACCCCCCCACCGCGTCCAGGCCGCGGCCGATGCACACGTCCCGGTCGGGTGCGGATACGACGAGCTTGGCGAGCAGCGGGTCGTAGTGCATCGTGACCTCGTCTCCCTGCCGCACTCCGGCGTCCACGCGTACGCCCGCGCCGGCGGCCGGATCGAAGATCTCAAGGGTGCCGGGGGACGGGAGGAAGCGCACGGGGTCCTCCGCGTACACGCGCATCTCGATCGCGTGGCCGGCCCGCGTGATGTCGTCCTGCTCCTTCGGGAGCCCCTCGCCGGCGGCCACCCGCAGCTGCCACTCGACGAGGTCCTCTCCCGTGGTCTCCTCGGTCACGGGGTGCTCGACCTGGAGCCGGGTGTTCATCTCGAGGAAGTAGAAGTCGCGTCCGCTCACGAGGCATTCGACGGTCCCGGCTCCCTCGTAGGACACGGACCGCGCGAGATCGACGGCCGCCTGGGTCATCCGCTCGCGGAGCCCTTCGTCGAGCGCGGGAGACGGTCCCTCCTCCACCACCTTCTGGTGGCGGCGCTGCACGGAGCAGTCCCGCTCGAACAGGTGGACCGCACCTCCGCGCCCGTCGCCGAAGACCTGGATCTCCACATGGCGTGGGCGGTCCAGGTACCGCTCCAGATAGACGTCGGGGTTACCGAAGAACCGGTCGGCCCGGGACCGCACCGCGTCGAACGCCCGCCGGAGCTCTGACTCGTCGCGCGCGACCGACATCCCTATCCCGCCGCCTCCGCCCGACGCCTTCACGAGGACCGGGTATCCGAGCTCGGTCGCGGCGGCCGCCGCCTCGTCGCCGTCCCCCAGGGCGGGGGTGCCCTCCACGAGCGGGAACCCCGCCCGCCGGGCGATCTCCCGGGCCCGCACCTTGTCCCCCATGTCGGAGATCGTCTCGGGAGCCGGACCGACGAACCGCACCCCCGCGTCCCGGACGGCCTCCGCGAACCGCGCGCTCTCCGACAGGAACCCGTACCCCGGGTGGACCGCGTCGGCTCCCGACGACCGGACCGCCCCGAGGATCGCGTCGATGTCCAGGTAGCTCTGGGAGGCAGGGGCGGGACCGATGGGGTGCGCCTCGTCCGCCAGCTCCACGTGGAGAGCCCCCGCGTCGGCCTCCGAATGGACGGCCACCGTCCGCACCCCGAGCCGGCGGCAGGTGCGGATCACCCGGCAGGCGATCTCGCCCCGGTTCGCGATGAGGACGGCCCCGAACACCTCGACAGTCTAGGTGTCACATACGGCGGGACGCGAAGCGCTAGTCGAGGAAGCGGTCGAGCTGGCGGAGCAGTCGGGCTCGCTCGATCTCGCGGTCCCGCCGCTCCTGACGCTCCTTCGTCGAGAGAGCCATGACCTCGTCGACGGCCTTGAGGAGAACGTCGATGTCCATGGGCTTGGTGAGGTACCCGTCCGCCCCGTACCCCCAGCCCTTCAGGAAGTCCTCCTCGTCGGTGGCACCGGTGAGGAACAGGACGCGCTTGTCCTCCTGGCCCTGCGCCTGGAGCCGACGCAGGACGTCGAAACCCGTCAGGCGGGGCATCTGGACGTCCAGTATCAAGAGCTCCGGACCCTCGCGCGTGATGAGCTCGAGGGCCTCGGCGCCGTCCTTCGCTTCGATGACGGTATGCCCCTCGCTCTGCAGAGCGGTGCGCAGGAAGGTCCGGATGTTCTGCTCGTCGTCCGCGATCAGGATCTTCGCCAAGGGGTCCTCGCTCGTGGGGCTACGGGCCCACTGTACCGACCGGCGCCGGCGCCGGTGCCCGCACCGCGAGGGCCCTGAGCAGGTCGAGCCGGGCGCCGGCGTGCGCGAAGATCCGCTCGGCCTCGGCGAGCATGGCCGCCGCCTCCCGGGAGCCCAGGCGGGACAGCTCGACCAGAGCCCGGCCCTGCTCGAGCTGCAGCCCGATCGCCCGGGCGTCGTCCAGGGCGCTCCGCAGGTCCGACTCCCCGTCGTCTCCGGTCGCCGCCCGGGCCCGGCCCAGGGCGAGGCGGGCCGCGACGCGCAGCGGCGTCCGGCCTCGCTCGGCCAGCGCGACCGCCCCCTCAGCCGCGCCGAGCGCGTCGTGAGGCCGGTCGAGATCGAGGAAGACGTGACAGAGCGCGGTGAGAGCCGTGAGCCGCATCTCGAGGTCGCCCTCATCCGCCAACGCGGCCAGGTCGTGGTCGGCGCCGGACCGACCAAGCAGGTGGGCGAGCATCGCCAACCCCCAGCGGGCGTTCAGTCCGGCGTCGGCGTCCCCCGCTTGGGCGGCCAGGGCGGCGGCCGTGCTCAACGTGCGTTCGGCGGGCTCCAGATCGCCTGCGGCGAGCTCGGCCACACCCCGGTTGAAGAGCAGGTTCGCGCGCCAGTAGTCGTCGGTGACCCAGCGCAGGACGCGGGAGGCCGTCGTGCGGGCCTCCTCGAGACGGCCCTGCAGCCCCAGGAGGTAGACGAGGTTGTTCCCCGCGTGGCCGAGGGTGGGCAGGTGCATCCGCGCCATCGCCGTGGACAGCACCTGCTGCAGCGCCGCCTCCGCCGCGGCGAGGTTTCCGGTGAGCATCTCGAGGACGGTCAGGTCGATCCGCGCCTTCCACGCGAACGGACCGTCCCCCGCGCCGGGACCAGGCGACAGGGAGCGGCGGGCCCACGCGTGAGCCGCGTCGACGTCTCCCTCGCGAACGGCGAGTCCGGCCATGAGCCACCCGCGGAGCAGGTCGAGCCGGGGGGTCGCGGCGGCCTCCTCGCCGGCGGCGAGCGATCGCCTGGCCAGCGCCGCGTCCCCCGCCCGGAACTCGATATGCGCGGTCAGGACGGGCGTCGGGTCGGGGGGTCCCCCCTCCCGGGACGCGGACAGGTCGGCCACCCACCCACGGGCCGCGTCGAGGTCGCCCGCCTCCACGAGCGCGACGACCGTCTCCTCCATCCGCTCTTCCAGCTCCGGATGCGATAGGTGGGGACGCATGGACGACAGGAGCTCGGCCGCCTCGTTGGCCAGTCCCAGCTCGATGGCGGACCGGTGCGCGACGTGCATGCTCCTGAGCCAGCCGTCGGCGTCCTCGAGCTGCCCGTACAGCTCGGCCGCCCGGCGCCCCCAATGCATCGCGGAGGGGAGGTCGGAGGACTCGGATGCCGAGAGGGCGGCGAGCTCGCAGTATCGCGCGCCGGTCCGGGGTTCGGAGCTCGCTGAGAAATGGCGGGCGAGCTCCTCGAGTCGAGCGGTGAGCTCCGTGCCGCTGTCGTGAGACTCGAGCGCCCGACCGATCTCCCCGTGGAGACGGCGTCTGACGTCGGAGAGGAGAGACTTCTCGATCACCTCTCGCATGACGGGGTGTCGGAACTCGTAGCCGTGTCCCTCCTGGGCTCGCGCTTCCCGCCACCAGCCCTGCCGGACCAGAGAGGCGGCGACCTCCCGGGTCCACCCCTCGTGCGCCACCCGGCGCATGACGGCGTCCTCCACCCGGTCGCCGACGCAGGAGGCCGCCTCGAGCACCGCCTTCTCCTCCGGGCTCGCCCGGTCGAACCGGGCCAGGACGCAGGAGTCCAGGCGGCCCAGTGACTCGAGCTCCGACAGGTCCGACGACCGGCCCGCTGTCAGCAGCCGCGCGAGCTCCTCCACGAAGAGAGGCTGGCCCTTCGCCAGCCGCAGGATCGCGTGCCTCTGAGGAGCGGCGATGCCTCCGTGCGCGTCTATGGCGTCGACGATCCGCAGCGCCTCGTCGTCGGGGAGGTCGGACAGGACGATCTCCCGGGAGCGGTGGAAGAACTCCGTGAGCGCGAGGGTCCGTAGCTCCCACCCCACCGACCCGACCTTCGGTTGCATGACGAGGATCACGCAGAGCGGGAGCTCCTCGGTGAGGCGCAGCAGCCACGTGCCGGTCTGTCGCACGTCCTCGTCCCCGTCCTCACACGCGTCGAGCACGACCAGGATCGGCTCCCCCTCGTCGGCGAAGGAGCGCATCAGCTCCTCCACGGCGAGGAAGGCTTCCTCCCGTGACGGCCGGCCCGAATCGAGCCGGATCCATTCGCGGGTCCAGTCGAGCAGGAGCAGCCGGCGGAGGGTCCGGGCGGCGTCGTCCGAGAGCCGCAGCGAGTCGCGGACGCACTCCCAGGTGGTGGCCGTCTCCAGCTCCGACCCGCATCGCAGACCGTCCAGACCGCTCCTGAGCAGCGACCGCAGGGTCTGATACGACGACCGCCAGCCGTACCCCGAAGAGGTGGCGTACAGGACCCGTGCGCTCCCGGCGCGTTCCGCCGCGAACTCGCGCACGAGGCGGGTCTTGCCTATGCCGCTCTCCCCCACGACCGTGACGACCGACCCGCAGCCGGCCCGGCACTCCTCGAACACCCCCTCCAGCCGGGCCCGCTCGGCCGAGCGACCCACGAACGGAGGGTCGGACGAGAGGACCCGGCCGGCCGGCCGACCCACGAGCTCCCACACGTTCAGGGGGGCGTCCCGGTTCCGGACCTCCCGGGGTCCGATGGGGCGCAGCTCGTAACCGGCACGCGCCAACTCGTGCGCGCACTCCTCCCCGACCAGGATCTGGTTCGGCGCGGCCAGCCCCTGCAGCCGGGCGGCGGCGTTCACCGCGTCGCCCAGGGCGACGAGCTGGCCCGGTGCCGTCCCGATCGCGTCCACCGCGGCCCGGCCGACGTTGAGCCCGACGCGTACCGCCAGCCCCTGCGCGCCCCACGTGGAGGGCGTCTCCCTCTCGAGACGCTGGGTCTCACGCACGACCTCCAGGGCGGTCTCGGCCGCCCGGACCACGTCGTCCGGGTTCGCCTGGGTGACGCCGAAGAACGCCGCGATGCCGTCGCCCATGAAGGCTTCGACGTAGCCCCCGAACGCCTGGACGATCTCCGTGTAGCGGGTCACCGCGTGGCCGATGACGAGTCGCACCTGGTCGGGCCCGAGCCTCTCACCGATCCGTGTCGATCCCACGAGGTCGACGAAAAGCCCGGCCACGCGACGGATGTGCGGCACCCGTACCCCCTCCGACGGAGCGGGTGCGATCTTACAGCGGCCCCTGGGCCTCCAGCACATCGACCGCCACGCGGCGGGCCGGTACCCCGTCCTGCTCGAGGATCCCCACGACCTCGGACAGGCGGCTGCCTCGCTCCCGCTCGCTGAGCAGGACAGCCAGCGCCAGTTCCCTCTCGCGGTCGTCCTCGGCCGCGGCGCGGCGCCGGACGGAGGGGAGCAGTGAAGCGCACCCGCGAGCCGAGTCGCGTCCGACGGAGACCACCGTGGCGAGTGGGGTCTCCCGGAGGTCGGAAGGATCGCCGAGGGAGACGAAGCCGATGCTGTAGCCGATCACGCCCAACCGCGCCGCGGTGAGCGAGTCCGGACGCATCCGGGCTCCCTCTCCGCACCGGACGAGGGCCTGGTCGACCCGCTCGTGATGACCGTCCGGAACGTAACCGGCCCGCTCGATCACGCGGCCCAGCGCGCCGACCAGCTGGTCGTACGTGCGGTGCGCCTCGGCCAGCTGTCCGAACTCGGTGCGGCTGACGAGCAGGAGCATGACGAGGAACGTGTAGCTCCAGACGGTGAGCGAAGGCGCGGTCAGCACCGTCGCCGCGGCCAGCGACATCGACATCACGTTGAGGGACAGGGCGTCACCCGAGAGCAGCGCGCGCAGCCGCACCCGGTGGCCGAGCCGGTCGGCGGCCAGGAACGCGACCGACGAGAGGGCGACGAGGGCGATCGCCGCCCCCTGGCGGGACATCCCCTCCAGCAGGGCCCGCAAGGGCATGGCGGCCGCCCCCGACACGCAGAGGGCAGATGCGCTCGACCACCACCCGGGGGCCGGCCGCGGCATGACCAAGCGCGCAGCGAGGGAGCAGATCAGACCGCCGGCGACGAGTGCGAGCAGGTAGCCGGGGGTGGGCGCGATCGACCACGTCGCGATGAGGGCCATCCCGACGGCGGACCTCGGGACCAGCGGCGTTCCGAGCCTCGTAGGGATGGTGAGGTTCGTGCCGACGCCGAAGCACACGCACGCGGCGGCGGCGATAGCGGCGAGCTCGATCATCGGGTCCGTCCGGCCGCGATCCCGGGGTCCCGCCGTCTGTGCACCGCCGTGGACGCGGGGAACTCGAACCCGTCCCGCAGCGCCTCGTCCAGCGCTGCGACGACATCGGGATCGAGCTGCGTGCCGGCGACCCGATGTATCTCGGCCAGCGCCTCGTGGCGGGTCATGGCTCGCCGGTAGGGCCGGTCGCTCGTCAACGCCTCGAAGGTGTCCGCCGCGGCCAGGACCCGCGCCGCGAGCGGGAGCGACGCGGCATGCACGCGGTCCGGGTACCCACGGCCGTCCATCCTCTCGTGGTGGTGCCTGATCTCCGGGACCAGCTCACGCAGGACGTCTATCTCGGCGACCGCGTCGGCTCCCACCACCGGGTGCTTGCGGATCTCCGCGAACTCCTCCTCGGAGAGCGATCCGTCCTTCGTCAGGATCCGCTTCGGCACGGCGATCTTGCCTATGTCGTGCAGCAGGGCGCCCAGGAACCTCGCCTCGAGCTCGTCGTCGGGGGTGGCGAGCCTGCGGCACAGCTCGACGGTGAGTACGGCGACCCGCTCGGAGTGGCGCGAGGTGTAGGGGTCCTTCGCCTCGACGGCGCGGACGAACAGGTTGAGCGTGCTGTCGCGAGCGACCTTCAGCTCCCACCGGGAGCGCCGGACGCTGCGCAGGATCACCAGCGGGGTGAGCAGCAGGAAGACCCCGAGGAACCCGACGTCGTTGTATATCAGCGCCACCACGAGGCCGAACAGAGCGAACGCGAGCGAGTGCTTCGCGGGCCAGACGAGCTGCCTGGCCGACGCGAGCAGCGACCACCTCTTCTCCGCGGCTATCGCCGCGGCGACCAGCAGGGTGTTGAGCGCGACCGCGACGAAGGCCCCGGAGGCCGCCCCGACCAGCTGATACAGCATCCCGTCCGAGAACGCGGTCACCGCGCCGTAGGTGAGCGCGGCGAGCGAGGTGTAGATGGCTCCCTGGGAGCCATTGAAGATGGTCCGGACCGGCCCCCGCCAGTTGCCGGGCGCGACGGGCGAGAGCAGGCCGACGACGAACGCGGTGTGAGGGTCCGCCGCGTAAGCGACGGTCATCAGGACGAGGAAACCCGCCGAGAGCGACGGGGGCCGCGAAGTGGGCGCTGCCTCGGGCGTTATCCCCGAGACGGGGATCTCGACGGGAGACCAGTGGGCGAGGCAGTACAGGATCCAGAACAGCAGCACCTCGCGAGCGGGCGGCTCTCCCTGGAGCCGGAACAGCACCGCGCCCAGCGAGCAGGCCAAGGCAGAGACCGCCGCCACGAGCCCCAGCAGTCGGAGGTTCAACGAAGCCTCTCCTTGCTACGCACCTCGGTGAGGAGGGTCCGGAACCGAACCTCGGTTCACCACTGCCAGCCGCTGAGCAATGCTGGGATCGCGCCGATGACGGCAACCAGCCCGCCCGAAACACGTGCTAGGACTCGTCGCACCTGGACCCGCTTCTTCAAGTCGAAGGCTCCCTTCAGATTGGATTTCCCCGCACCGCTATCCGCGGGGATTCGTCCGCTCCGCTGAAGGGACTGCACTCAGGCCAGGCTCCGGACCCCTCCTCCTCACCACCCGACGGGGTGCCGACCGCGTCCGGCACGCCAGCCGCGGTCGAGATGCCCCAGGACCGACACTATAGGGGGCTGTGGTTCCAGTTGTAAATGTCTGTTACGTGGGATCAGGTACGTGGTGCGGAGGTGCGATCGCCTGCTCCCGCTATGCTTCGCGCGAGATGGTCCAGGCCGAGTCCCCGAACACTCTGGACGTCGACGCGCTCCAGGACGAGATCGCGTCGCTCGACGGCGTCCGCGCCGCGCGCGTCGTCGCCACGCCGTCCGGCCGGGTCTCGGAGGTCCATCTCGTGGCCGACGGACGCAAGCCCCCGAAGCAGGTCGTGCGGGATGTCCAGACGGTGGCGCTGGCCAGCTTCGGCACGGAGATCGACTACCGCGTCGTGAGCGTCGTCCAGTTCAACGGGCAGCCCATCGCTCCCCAGGGGTCCCACGTCCGGCCGAAGCTCGTCTCGGTGACGTGGACGACCGCGACCGGCCACAGCCTCTGCGGGGTAACGGTGGACGTCGACGGCGAGATCTCCACGGGCGAGGCCAGGGGGCCGGTGACGGCCGAGGGTCGCCATCGTCTCGCGGCGACCGCGGCCGCGGATGCACTGCGGGGCCTCCACGGCCGGACGCTGGAGGTCGGGGGTGCCGCCGTACAAGACGTGGCGGGGCGACGGGTGGCGACCGTGGTCGTCGTCTCCCCCACCGGGTTCGGCGAGGAGACGCTCGTGGGGTCGGCCCTGGTCAGAGCCGACGAGGCGGACGCCGTGGCCCGGGCGGTCCTGGACGCGTTCGGCAGGCTCACCGACCCGGCTTGACCTCACCGGTCCTGCTCGCGGTCCCCAACCTGTCCGAGGGCAGGGACCCGGCCCTCGTCCGCGAGCTCGCCGACCACCCTGCGCTCCTCGACGTCCACATCGACCCCGACCACAACCGGAGCGTCCTCACCTACGGAGGCCCGCCCGACGTCGTCGGGGATGCCTGTCTGTCCCTGGTCTCCCGGGCGGTAGCCAGGCTCGATCTGCGCGCCCACGAGGGCGTGCACCCCCGCAACGGCGTGGTCGACGTGCTCCCGATCGTCCCGTTCCGAGCCGAGGTGGCCGACGCGGAGCGGCTCGCCGGGCACCTGGCGCGCGAGATCACGACCCAGCACGGGGTGACGGTGCACCGGTACGGGGCGGACGACCTGCCCGCCCTGCGCCGCGGGCTCCGGGGAACGTCCGGACATCCGACCGCCGGGGTCGTGTCCGTGGGGGTGCGCGGGCCCCTCATCGCCTTCAACGTGAACGCGCGAGGGACCCTCGAGGGAGCCAGGGAGGTCGCGTCGGAGGTCCGGAGGATCCCCGCCGTGCGCGCGCTGGGGTTCGAGCTGCCCTCGCGCGGGCTCGTCCAGGTCTCGATGAACCTGACCGATCCGAGCATCACCGGGCCGCGGGAGGCCTACGGAGCCGTCACGGCCCGGGCCGCGACGCACGGGCTCTCCCCCGTCGAGGCGGAGGTCGTAGGGCTCGTGCCCGAGGTCTTCCTCGTGGAGATCGAGGGTCTGCCGATGGCGGGCCCGGTGAGGTCGGTCGAGGCCGCGCTACGCGGCTGACGCGACCCGCATCCTCTCGAGGAGGAAATCGACCAGCGCCTCGAGAGCACCGCGCTCAGGCACGTCCGGGAGGGCGAGCAGCGCGTCTCGCGCGTCGGCGGCGTGACGCTCGGCGACGGAGCGCGCGTAGCCGAAGGATCCGAGGTCGTGCATCGCCTTGACCACCGGGTCGAGCTCGGTCTCCTCTCGCAGCAGCTCGGCGATCTCCGCGCGCTCGGCGATCGCGTGCAGGAGCGGGAGGGTGTAGACACCCTCCTTGAGGTCGGTGCCCAGAGGCTTGCCCGTCTGCTCCGCGTCGCCCAGGAAGTCGAGCAGGTCGTCGGCGACCTGGAACGCGATCCCGAAAGAGATGCCGTACCGCTCGAGCCCCCGTGCCACCTCGAGATCGGCCCCTCCCACCCGGGCTCCCAGGTAGCTGGCCGCGCCGAGCAGCCGAGCCGTTTTGCGCTCGATCACCGCGAGGTACTCGTCGGGAGAGCGGTCGGTGCGGAAGGAGGCCTCGATCTCCTTGACCTGTCCCTCGCAGAGCGCGGCGATGGTGGACGCGAGCACCATCGGGACCTCGCCTCCCACCTCGGCGGCGAGCTGAGACGACTTCGCGAAGAGGTAGTCCCCGGAAAGCACGGCGAGCGTGTTCGTCCAGTTGGCGTTGACGGAAGGCACCCCGCGCCGGGTGTCCGCCTCGTCGATCACGTCGTCGTGGTGAAGCGTGGCCAGGTGGGTCAGCTCGATGGCGGCGGCGAGCTTCGTCAGGTCGACCTCGCGGGAGGGATCGCGGTCGCCGAACCCGGCTCCCAACCAGCAGAAGGCGACCCTCAGTCGCTTGCCCCCCGCGCGCAGGAGGTGCTGGGCGAGGACGCTGACGAAGGGGTACTCGGACCCCACGATCTCGAGGAGGAACTCCTCGGTCGCGCGCATCTGCGGGTCCACGAGCGCAAGGTGGGCCGGCGGACCCTCGGAACGCACGGAGCCTCGCTCCTCGGTCACGTCCATCAGGTTACGCGAAGTGCCGAGGTACGGCGGGGGTGCGTTCCCCACCGCGGGACCGGCTGTTACGATCCCGCCCACGGACGGTACGACCAGGAGGGGACATGCCGCTGAGGATCAGCAAGGTCAACGTTCTCAAGAACGTCTCGCTCTTCTCGGCGTGTACGAACCGCGAGCTCGCCCAGATCGCATCCCTGGTCGACGAGGTCGACGTCTCGAAGGGGGCGGTCCTGACCGAGGAGGGGGGTCCCGGCCGCGAGTTCTTCGCGATCATCGACGGCGAGGCCGAGGTGTCCCTCCGCAAGAAGAAGCTGGCCACCCTCGGACCCGGCCAGTTCTTCGGGGAGATGTCCCTGCTCGACCAGGGGCCGCGGGCGGCGACCGTGAAGGCGGCCACCGACATGAAGCTCTACGTGCTCGACGCGAGGAGCTTCTCGACGCTGCTCGACAAGCACCCGGCCGTGGCGCGCAAGATCCTCCGTGGGATGGCGCAGCGCCTACGCGAGATCGAGCAGGCGCCGACCCACTGACCTAGCTCGCGGCGCGACGGGCGGCCTGCGCGTACGACGGGTGGGCCCGAACGCACGCCAGCATGGCGCGCAGACGGTCGCCGGCCTGGACGGCCTGCTCCGGGTCCACCTGCCGCAGGGCCGTCAGCGCCGCCTCGAGGTCGTGTCCGCTCCCCCGCCGCACAGCCCGGACGGCGCGCTCCAGGAGCTCGGTCGCCCCGCTCTCCATCTGTCCGTTCCCGTATGAGGACATGACCACCTCCTACCCATCTCAACGCGCAACCTCACATATGCCGCCGACACGGTCCGTCCTGACCCGACGGTGGGTGCGGGTATGCTCGGGACATGATCCTCGATGTGAACCCGGAGAACCTCCGCGACATCGCGGCGGCGGTCCACGCGGCGCACAAGCGCGAGCCGGGCTCACAGGTGCTGTCCTCGCTCGAGCGCATCGTGCTGAGCGCCCTGCACGGCAAGGAGCGGATCCTCGAGCTGGACCGCGAGCAGGCGGAGGCGCTGCGCGGCGCGCTGCTGAAGCGCGCATGGGACCAGCGCAACACGAGCGAGGGGTTCGACTACGCCGACCTCGCCGACCGCATCGACGGCGCGCTCGACGCGAAGGCGCTGCCACGCGAGGATGTCCTGGACGAGGGCTGAGCCCCCGTACCGCATCCGATAGTGTGAGGCCATGGAGACAGACGACCGTCCCGTCCTGAGTCAGTCGGCCCTCGACGCCCTGCGACAGGAGCTCGACACCCTCAAGGACGAAGGACGCCGCCAGATGTCGGAGCGGCTGCTCGCCGCCAGGGAGCTCGGCGACGTCAGTGAGAACTCGGAGTTCGAATCGGCCAAGCAGGACCAGGCCATCCTCGAGGGCAGGATCGCGAAGCTGGAGTCGCTCTTGAAGACGGCCGTCGTCCGGGAGGCCCCCGCGGACGCATCGAGGGTGCAGGTGGGCGTCGTGGTCACCGTGCGCGACGTGTCCCACCCCGATCTCGAGGACAGCTACGTGATAGCCGAGTCCGAGGAGCGCATCACGGGTGCCCGGGTGCTGTCTCCGCGCTCGCCGCTCGGACAGGCCTTGCTGGGCAAGGGCATCGGCGACCAGGTGACCTACTCCGCTCCGGGCGGTGAGTTCACCTACGAGGTCGTCGCTCTTCGCGCGGCCGACTGAAACGGGTTCGCCTCCCACCGCCCGCCCCGCTTACCGTTTACCTCCGGACGAGCAAGGAGGCGCGATGAAGGCGGCCATACTCCGAAACTACGGCGAGCCCCTGGAGCTGGTCGACCTCGACCTCGCGCCCCCGCAGGCGGGCGAGGTGCTCGTCTCCATCCGCTCGACGGGCGTCTGCCACTCCGACCTGTCGGTCGTGAGAGGAAAGCTCCCCTACCCCCTCCCGTGCGTGCTGGGTCACGAGGCCGCTGGGGTCGTGGAGGAGGTGGGTCCGGGCGTCACCGCGGTCCAGCCGGGCGACCACGTCGTCGTGATGTGGACCCCGATGTGCGGCGAGTGCTACTGGTGCCAGCGCGGCCAGCCCTACCTGTGTCCGGAGGGGCAGGTCCTGGGGATGATGGACGACGGGACCACCCGGCTCTCACACGAAGGACAGACCGTCTTCCACGGGATCAACGCGGCCACCTTCGCCGAGCGGGCCGTGTTCCGTGAGAACTCCGTCGTCAAGATCGACAAGGACATCCCGATGGACGTTGCGAGCGTGGTGGGGTGCGGGGTCCTCACCGGGGT
>DATLFR010000023.1 GCA_035540895.1 Actinomycetota bacterium
GGCGACATCACGGTCGTGCCGAGCGGGACCCGGCTGGACACCACGCAGCAGGAGAACCTCCAACGCGTCGTCGAGCAGCATCCGGAGGCGTCGCTCGGCGACCCCTCACGGGAGACCTGAGGACGCGAGGACCCGGGAGCCGGGCGTATCCTCGGTCCGATCGAGAGAACGAGAGAGGGGTCAGATGGCCAAGGTCACGGTGGTGGGAGCAGGGTTCTTCGGGAAGATGGTCGCCCAGCGGATCCTGCAGAAGGATCTCGCCGACGTCGTGCTGACCGACATCGTGGAGGGGCTCCCGCAGGGGCTCGCGCTCGACATGATGCAGTCGGCGCCGATCGAGGGGTTCTCCTCGTCGATCGTGGGGACGAACGAGTACGGACCCACGGAGGGATCCGACGTCGTCGTGGTCACGGCCGGCCTCCCGCGCAAGCCGGGGATGTCGCGAGCCGACCTGATCGGCAAGAACTCGCAGATCATCGAGAGCGTCGTCGGACAGGTGGCTCCCAACTCGCCGGACGCCGTCCTCATCGTCGTGACCAACCCGCTGGACGAGATGACGCATGTGGCTGCGGCCGTCTCCGGGCTCCCGAAGGAGCGGGTGATCGGGCAGGCCGGCATGCTCGACTCGGCGCGGTTCCGGTACTTCGTCGCCGAGGCAGTCGGCTGCCTGCCGCACGAGGTCGAGGGGGCGACGCTCGGCTCCCACGGGGAGATCATGGTCGCGCTCCCGCGGCTCGCCCGGGCCAAGGGACGTCCGATCACCGAGCTCCTGAGCGCCGACGAGATCTCCGCGATCTGCGAACGGACCCGTGATGGAGGCGCCGAGATCGTCGGGCTCCTCAAGACCGGGAGCGCCTACTTCGCGCCCTCCTCGGGCACGGTGGCGATGGTGCAGGCGGTCCTGCAGGACACGAAGGAGACGATGCCCGTCTGCGCGTGGGTGACCGGTCAGTACGGGCTCTCGGACATCTTCCTCGGGGTCCCGGCGAAGCTGGGCGCGGGCGGCGTCGTCGATATCGAGGAGTGGGACCTCCTCCCCGACGAGCTCGAGCAGCTGCACGCCGCCGCGGCGATCGTCCGGGAGCGCGTCGAGACGCTCGGAGTCGACCTCTGACGGTTTGCGCGCCCTCGCCGCGCTGATCACCGCGTGGGCGGTCCTACGGTGGGTCGCGCTGGGGGTGGGGGTCCTCCGGGCACGGCGCTTCCCTGCGCCCGTGCGCCGGGAGGCCCGGCGGTCGGCCGTCTCCCACTCCGCCCTCGACGTGTTCGTCTCCGTCTCGGCGCTGTACGCGTGGGCGTACGCCCTGCAGCTGCAGCCCGTCGAGCGTTTCGTCGGGATGATGGCGGCGGTGATGATGCTGGCTCTGATGGTGGGCGTGGCCGCGTGGTTCATGCAGCCCGAGGAGCGCTCGCCCGAGGTCTGGGGGCTCTTCCGGCTGCGCCCCGGGCGGCGGGGCAGCCCCTCGGTAGGTCAGGATGTGGCCGACGACTTCACCGGACAGGAGGGAGAACGATGAACCTCGGACTCAGGTCGATCATGTTGATCGTCGCGATCGTGCTGTTCCTGCTAGGGGCGTTCACCGACTCGGACGTCCTGATCCCCGTCGGGCTGGCTGCCTTCGCCGCGGCCTTCCTGCTCGGCGACAGGGGACCGCGCTAGGCTCCAGCCCCACCCGCCCCCGCGCGGTGCGGGCTGCACCCCTGCGTGACCGGGTCACGCAGCTGAGCGTCGTCTAACCTGCGACCGACCTCTCGGCGGCCAGCACCGTGTTGTGCAGCAGCATCGCGCGGGTCATCGGGCCTACGCCGCCCGGCACCGGGGTGATCGCCCGGACGACCTTCGATACGTTCTCGAAGTCGACGTCCCCCACCAGCTTCCCGTCGTCGGCGACGTTCGTCCCCACGTCGATGACGACGGCCCCCTCCGACACGTGGTCCGGTCCGATCATCTTCGCCACGCCGGCCGCCACGATGAGGATGTCCGCCTCCCGCGTGTGGCGGACCAGGTCCCGGGTCCCGGTGTGGCAGAGGGTGACGGTGGCGTTCGCGCCGTCGCCCCTGTTGGACAGGAGCATCGAGAGCGGCTTCCCGACCAGGACGCTGCGGCCCACGACCACCACATGCTGTCCGGCCACCTCGATCCCCGACCGGACGAGCATCTGCTGGACCCCCAGCGGCGTGCACGGCACGAACCGGGGGCTCCCCTGAGCGAGCAGGCCCTGGTTGACGGGGTGCAGGCCGTCCACGTCCTTCGCCGGGTCGATGCGCAGCAGGAACGAGTCGGGGTCGAGGTGCTTCGGCAGCGGGAGCTGCAGGAGGATGCCGTGCACCGAGGCGTCCGCGTTGAGGCCGTCGATCAGGTCGGCCAGGTCCTCCCCCTCGGCGCGGGCCGACATCCGGTTGAGGGTCGACGTCATGCCGCACTCCTCGGCGTCGCGCCGCTTCATCCGCACGTACGTCTCGGACGCGGGGTCGTCACCGACCAGGATGGCGGCGAGCGATGGCACCACCCCGCTCCCGGCGAGACGCTCCGCGCGCTGACGGACCTCGTCGCGTACCTCGCTGGCGATCTTCTTGCCGTCGATGATGTCCGCCATCCGACCCTCCCGGTCTTCGCACCCCGGTCCGTACGATACCGCCCGTCACCGACCGACCCTGCCCCCGGTCCGGGCAGCGGCGCAGCCTGGGGAAAGTGCGGAGCCGGGCCCTGGGGAGGCCCGGCTCCTACGCTGCTGAGGGGGTGCGCTCGACCTTTGAAACGCGCGGGGGGCGCTCGGCCGTCGGGGGGCCTGCGGACCCGACGTAGACTGGGCCCATGGGCGACTTCCTCTCCACCTTGCGCGAGCGCGTCATCGTGTTCGACGGGGCGATGGGCACCCAGGTGCACGCCGCCGACCTCGCCCTGGACGACTTCTGGGGCCACGAGGGCAACCCGGACATCCTGAACCTGTCCCGCCCGGACGTGATCCGCGACATCCACGCCCGGTACCTCGAGGCCGGGGCGGACGCCGTCGAGACGAACACCTTCGGCGCCAACCTCGTCTCCCAGGGCGAGTACGGACTGCAGGACCGGGTGTACGAGATCAACGTGGCCGGCGCTCGCCTCGCCCGGGAGGCGGTGGACGCCCTCACCGACGCCCGCCCGAGGTGGGTCGTAGGCTCGATCGGTCCCGGCACCAGGTCGCCCACCCTGGGGGAGGCCACCTTCGACGACCTGGCCCGGTCCTACGCGATCCAGACGAGGGGGCTCCTCGACGGCGGCGCCGACGTCCTGCTGATAGAGACCGCCTTCGACCTGCTCCAGGTGAAGGCCGCGCTGGCCGCGATCATGGACGTCTTCGACGAGACGGGGCGGTCGGTCCCGGTCATGACCCAGGTGACCATCGAGACGACCGGCACGATGCTGCTCGGCTCCGACATCGGGGCAGCGCTCGCCGTCCTCGACGCGTACCCGGTGGTCGACGTGATCGGGATGAACTGCGCGACGGGCCCGGAGGAGATGGTCGAGCACGTCCGCTACCTCGGCCGCCACTCCCGCAAGCCGGTCTCGGTGATCCCCAACGCCGGGCTCCCGCAGGTTCGCGACGGCGCGACCTTCTTCCCGCTCACCCCCGAGGATCTCGTCCGGTACCAGACGACGTTCGTCACCGAGTTCGGCGTATCGATCGTCGGGGGTTGCTGCGGGACCACCCCCGAGCACATCCGCCTGCTCGCCGGCGCGATGCGGGACCTGCCGCCCAGGCCGCGGGAGCCCGACCACGAGGCGGCGGCGGCGTCGTTGTACGCGGCCCAGCCCTTCCGTCAGGACGCCTCCTTCTTCGTGATCGGGGAGCGCTGCAACACGACCGGCAGCAGGCGGTTCAAGGAACTGATCGCGGCCGAGGACTACGACGGCACCCTGGAGGTCGCCAAGGATCAGGTCCGGGAGGGCTCCCACGCCCTCGATGTCTGCGTCGACTTCACCGGCCGCGACGGACAGCGCGACATGCACGAGGTGATCACGCGCTTCCGGGGGAAGCAGACGCTCCCGATCGTGCTCGACTCGACCGAGCCGGAGGTGATCGAGGCCGGGTTGAAGCTCCTGGCGGGCAGGTCCGTCATCAACTCGATCAACCTGGAGGAGGGCGTCGGGCCCGATACCCGGCTGTACCGCAACCTGCGGCTGGCCCGCCGCTACGGAGCCGCGCTCATAGCCCTGGCCATCGAGGAGAGGGGCCAGGCGACGACGGCCGACTGGAAGCTGGAGGTCTGCAGACGGCTGTACGAGATCGTCCTGGACGCCGGGTTCGAGCCGCACGACCTGATCTTCGACACGCTCGTCTTCCCCATCTCGACCGGCATGGAGGACGCCCGCCGGGCCGCCGTGGAGACCCTGGACGCGGTCGCGCGCGTGAAGCAGGAGCTACCCGGGACCTTCACGAGCCTGGGGGTGTCCAACGTCTCGTTCGGACTCAACCCGGCCGGACGGCAGGTCCTGAACTCGGTCTTCCTGCACGAGGCGGTCCAGCGGGGGCTGGACATGGCGATCGTGTCGGCCGGCAAGATCCTCCCGTTGTCCAGGATCGAGCCGGAACAGCTGGAGGTCGCGCTCGACCTCGTCTACGACCGCCGGCGTGACGGCTACGACCCGCTGCAGCGCTACCTGGAGCTCTTCGAGGGCGTGACCGGCGCATCCTCGGCGGCGCGTGCGGATCTGACCGGCCTCCCGCTGGACGAGCGGCTGAAGCGACGGATCATCGACGGAGAGTCGGCGGGCCTGGAGGGCGACCTGGCCGAGGCGCTCCGGTCCAAGCCGGCGCTCGCCATCGTCAACGAGTGGCTCCTCGAGGGCATGAAGGTCGTCGGTGAGCTCTTCGGCTCCGGCGAGATGCAGCTCCCGTTCGTCCTGCAGTCGGCCGAGGTCATGAAGAAGGCCGTCGCGTACCTCGAACCGCATATGGAGAGGGTGGGGGACGGGTCGAAGGGCAAGCTCGTCCTGGCCACCGTCAAGGGGGACGTCCACGACATCGGCAAGAACCTCGTGGACATCATCCTGTCCAACAACGGCTACACCGTCTTCAACATCGGGATCAAGAAGCCGATCTCGGAGATCATCGAGGTCGCGCAGCGCGAGCAGGCCGATGCGATCGGGATGTCGGGGCTGCTGGTGAAGTCGACGCTGGTCATGCGCGACAACCTAGAGGAGCTGAACCGGCAGGGGCTCTCGCACTACCCCGTACTGCTCGGGGGCGCCGCGCTCACCCGTGGCTACGTCGATAACGACCTGGCCGCCGTATACGAGGGCGGCGTCTACTACGGCAAGGACGCCTTCGAGGGGCTGCGGACGATGGACGCGATCATGACCGCGAAGCGCGAGGGAACCCTCCCTGAGGTCCGGACCCGCCGGGCGCGCCCGAAGCGAGCCCAGGTGCAGGTCGAGCCGGACGGGTCGACCTCGGACGTGCCCCCCGCGCCGGACGTCCCGATCCCCCCGTTCATCGGGGAGTCGCGTCTCGTGAAGGGGATCCCTCTCGCCGAGATATCCCCCTTCCTCAACGAGGTGACGCTCTTCCGCGCCCAGTGGCAGTACAAGCGACGGAAGGGTCAGTCGGCCGACGAGTACCAGCGCTTCCTGGAGACCGAGGTGCGCGCGATCCTGCGCGAGTGGCTCGCCCGGGCCGCGACCGAGCAGATCCTCGTCCCCCAGGTCGTCTACGGCTACTGGCCCGCGATGTCCGAAGGCGACGACCTCATCGTCTACGACGCGGACGGGCGGACCGAGCTGACCAGGTTCACGTTCCCCCGTCAGCCCCGGGGGCGTCGCCTGTGCATCGCGGACTTCTTCCGTCCGGTCGGCTCCCCGGAGCCGGACGTGGTCGCCTTCCACCTGGTGACGATGGGGTCCCGGGTCGGGGAGGTCGCCGCCGAGCTTTTCGCGCAGGACCGCTACACCGACTACCTGCACCTGCACGGCCTGGGGGTGGAGATGGCCGAGGCGCTCGCCGAGATGTGGCACAAGCGGATCCGGACGGAGCTCGGCATCGCCGGGGAAGACGCGGACTCGATGGAGGACATCTTCCGCCAGGGTTACCGCGGCTCCCGCTACTCGTTCGGCTACCCGGCCTGCCCGAACCTGGCCGACCAGGAGAAGCTCTTCCCGCTCCTGCGTCCCGAGCGCATCGGCGTCACCCTCTCGGAGGAGTGGCAGCTGCACCCCGAGCAGTCGACGAGCGCGATCGTGGTCCACCACCCGGCGGCCAAGTACTTCTCGGTCGAGCGCACGACCGCGCTCACGTAGCGGCGGCCGCTTCGCACCGGGCGACGACCTCCCCCACGGTCATCCCCGCACCGGTCGAGAGCCATCCCTCGACCGTGGCTCCGTCCACCTCGTCGCGGAGGCGCGCGACGGCCTCGTCGATCCAGTCGAGGTCGGTCCCTGCCCCGTCCGCCAGGCTGCGTGCGGCGCCGGCCGCGAGCGCCGCGCAGCCCGGGTCGACCTCCGAGGCGATCTCGACGAAGCTCTCGAAGAGCCCGAACAGTCGCCCGCGGTCCCCGGAGGCCTCCGCCTCCCGGAGACCGTCGAGGGCGAGACGGAGTGCGGCCGCCGTGTCCGAGCGCCGGCGCGCGACGAGAGCGAGACCATGCAGCGAGCCGGCGACGCCCGACCGGTCGCCGAGCTCCCTGCGGATGTCCAGGCTCTCTTCGAGGTGGCGGGCGGCCGCCTCGAGCTCCCCCTGCTCCCGGAGGGCACTGCCGAGGTTGGCGAGCGACTCGGCCGTGCCCCGTCGGTCCCCGAGCTCCCGGCGGAGCGCGATGCTCTCCGTGTAGGCGGCCCGCGCCGAGGCATGGTCGCCCTGCAGGTAAGCCGCGTTGCCCACGCTGTTCAGGACGATGGCCACGCCGTCCTTGTGTCCGAGCTCGCGATGGATGGACAGGCTCTCCTCGAACATCGTCTTCGCTTCCGACAGCGCCCCCTCCCGCTGCAGGACGATCCCGAGGTTCCCTCCGAAGTGAGCGATCAGCGGACGGTGCCCGAGCGCGCGGGCGACGCTGAGGCTCTCCTCGGCCAGCGCATGCGCCTGCGGGAGGTCGCCGGCGATCCGGGCGATGATCCCCAGGTTGTTGAGCGTCTCCGCCACCCCCTGGACATCGTCCACCCGACGTCGGATCTCCAGTGCCTCGGCGAAGTGGGCCTCGGCTTCCTCCCGGCGTCCGCGGACGAACTCGACCGTGCCGAGGTTGTGCAGGCACCGCGCGACCAACGTCGGGTCGTCGATCTCGCGCGCTATCTCCAACGCGTCGTGCTGTCGCCGGACGGCCTCGTCGTAGGACCCCTCCAGCCAGTCCACGCTCCCCAGGTTGGCCAGCCGCTGGGCGGCGAGTGCCCGGTCGCCGAGCTCGCCGGCCAACGTGAGGCTCTCCGCGTACAGCCGTCGGGCAGCCGGGTAGTCGCACTGCGCCTCCGTCAGCCTCCCGGCCTCACCGAGAGCCCGGGCCCGGGTGATGGTCGGCTCGCTCGCCTGCTCGAGGACCGCCCACAGCCAGAGCCTCCCCTCGCCCAGGTGGCCGCGCGCCGACCAGTACCGGCCCAGCGCGGTGGCGAGCCGGAGGGCGGTCTCGAGGTCGCCTGACTCCAGGCACGAGCTGAGGGCCGCACGCAGGTTGTCGTGCTCGCGGTCCAGCACGTCGAGCATGGCGGCCTGCTCGCGGGTGCCGATGCGGTCCGAGGTCTCCTCGGCCAGATCCAGGTACCAGGCGCGGAAGCGGGCCGCGGCCGCCTCCTCCTCGCCTGCCTCCCGTAGACGGTCCAGCGCGTACATCCGGACCGTCTCGAGCATGCGGTAGGTCGTGGCCGCTCCGTCCGGCCGGCTCAGCACGAGCGACTTGTCGACGAGGGCGGTGAGCGCGTCGAGGACCTCCACCTCGGCCAGGTCGCGGCCCTCGCAGATCCCCTCGGCCGCCTCCAGCGTCCAGCTCCCCGCGAAGACGCCCAGCCTGCGGAAGAGGATCCGCTCCCGGCCGGACAGCAGCTCGTAGCTCCAGTCGACCGTCGCCCGCAGCGTCTGGTGGCGCGCCTCGGCGGTCCTGTCGCCGCCGGTGAGCAGCCGGAACCGGTCGTCCAGCCTCTCGGCGAGCTGTTTGGGCGTAAGCACCCGGACGCGCGCCGCGGCCAGCTCGATCGCGAGCGGGATCCCATCGAGCCGCCGGCACACCTGGGCGACGTGGTCGGCCTCCGACGGCGTCATGACGAAGCCGGGCTGCACGGTGCACGCCCGCTCGACGAAGAGCCTGACCGCGTCGAAGCCGAGGAGCGCATAGGGATCGAGGCCGTCCGCCTCCGGGACGTCCATCGGGGTGACCAGCCACGTCGTCTCCCCCGGCACCCCGAGCGGCTCCCGGCTCGTGGCCAGCACCCGGACCCCCGGACACGCCCGCATGAGGTCGGTGAGGAAGCGGGCGCACGCATCGAGCACGTGCTCGCAGTTGTCCAGCACGAGCAGGAGGTCGCTGCCGCGCAGCCGGTCTGTCAACGTCTCGGTCAGCTCGCGGGAGGGCTCCTCCCGCACCCCGAGGACCGACGCCACGCGCTGCGGGATCAGGCCGTCCTCGGTGAGCGAGGCCAGGTCGACGAGCCAGACGCCGTCAACGAACCGCTCGAGCAGCCCGCGCGCCGCCTCCAGGGCCAGTCGCGTCTTCCCGGCTCCCCCCGGCCCCCGGATCGTCACCAGCCGGGTGGCTCCCAGCAGCCTCCGGACCTCCTCCAACGCCTCCTCGCGCCCGACGAAGCTGGACAGCGCCGTGGGCAGGTTGTTGGGCAGGACCTCGAGCACCCTCAGGGGCGGGAACGACGGGTCCAGATCGGGATGGACGAGCTGATGCAGCCTCTCGGGAGCCTCGACGTCCTTCAGCCTGTACTCGCCGAGCGGCATGAGGATCGCCCCGGTGGGGAGCCCGGCCGAGGCCAGCTCACCCGACGTCTCGGACACGAGCACCTGCCCGCCGTGTCCGGCCGCGCAGATGCGGGCCGCCTGGTGGACGGCGAGCCCCACGTAGTCGTCGGCCACGACGACCGCCTCCCCGGTGTGGATCCCCATCCGCACCCGGACCTCCCCTCCCGGAGGCCAGGCCCGGGCGGCGATCGCCCGCTGTCCGTCGAGCGCGGCCGCGACCGCGTCCCCCGCCCGCGTGAAGACGGTGAGGGAGCTGTCGCCCTCGGCGTGAACCTCGACCCCCCCGTGGGAGTCGAAGGCATCGCGGAGCAGGGCGCGGTGCTCGGACAGCACGCGCCCGAACTCCTCGCCCAGCCGCCGCAGCAGCTGCGTCGACCCCTCGATATCGGTGAACAGGAACGTGACCGTGCCCGATGGGAGGGGGCGCCGCGGGCGGACCGCACCACCCTGGAGATCGCTCATCGCGGCTGAGAACGTACGCCCGCGGCGGTGGGCGCCACAAGACCCCGCTTCGGCCGTGCGTCGCTATGACAAGATGTTCCCGCACCGACCCAACGGAGGGACGCGTTGATCGAGACGACGAAGAGGCCGGTCAGGAAGGGCTTCTACGCCTCGCAGCTCGGCAAGAAGTACGCGATGGCCATCACGGGGATCATCCTGTTCGGCTACGTGCTCCTCCATATGCTCGGCAACCTGAAGCTCTTCCTGGGAGCCGAGAGCCTGAACCACTACGCGGAGTGGCTCCGCGAACTCCTGACCCCGCTGCTGCCACGCACGGGTGCCCTCTGGCTCATGCGCGGCGGGCTCGCCCTGGCGTTCGTGGTGCACGTGGTCGCTTCGGCGCAGCTGACCATGGCCAACCGCAGGGCCCGGCCGGTGCGGTACTCCCGGTCCGACTACGTGGCGGCGAACTACGCGTCGCGGACCATGCGCTGGACCGGGATCATCATCGCGCTCTTCGTGATCTACCACCTGGCTCACCTGACCTGGGGGAACGCGCACCCCGACTTCGTGCGCGGCGACGTCCACCACAACATGGTCGTCGGGTTCCAGATGCCGCCCGTGGTGGCGGTGTACATCCTGGCCAACCTGGCGCTGGGGCTGCACCTGTACCACGGGCTGTGGAGCCTCTTCCAGACGATGGGGTGGAACAACCCGCGGTTCAACCACCTGCGGACCCGGTTCGCCCAGTTGTTCGCGGCCGTGATCACGCTCGGCAACATCGCGATGCCGCTCGCAGTCATCGCCGGCTTCGTCCGAACCTAGGAGTAGGGATGAACCTCGACGCGCGGATCCCGGCGGGTCCGATCCAGCACAAGTGGGACGAGCACCGCTTCTCGATGAAGCTCGTCAACCCGGCCAACAAGCGCCGCTTCGACATCATCGTGGTCGGTTCTGGACTCGCGGGTGGGTCGGCGGCCGCCACCCTCGGCGAGCTCGGCTACAACGTGAAGTGCTTCTTCTTCCAGGACTCACCTCGTCGTGCCCATTCGATCGCCGCCCAGGGCGGGATCAACGCGGCGAAGAACTACCGCAACGACGGCGACTCGATCCAGCGCCTCTTCTACGACACCGTGAAGGGCGGGGACTACCGGGCCCGGGAGGCGAACGTGTACCGGCTCGCCCAGATCTCGGTGGAGATCATCGACCAGTGCGTCGCCCAAGGGGTGCCCTTCGCCCGGGAGTACGGGGGGCTGCTCGACACCCGCTCGTTCGGCGGAGCCCAGGTCTCACGGACGTTCTACGCGCGGGGTCAGACCGGACAGCAGCTCCTCCTCGGTGCGTACCAGGCGCTCGAGCGCCAGGTGGACACGGGCAAGGTGCTCCTGTACCCGCGCCACGAGATGGTCGACGTGGTCGTGGTCGACGGACGCGCGGCCGGCATCGTGGTGCGCAACCTGGTGACCGGGGAGATCGAGTCGCACGCCGCGCACGCGGTCGTGCTCGCCACGGGCGGTTACAGCAACGTCTTCTTCCTGTCCACCAACGCCAAGGGCAGCAACGTGACCGCGATCTGGCGCGCCCACCGGCGCGGGGCGCTCTTCGCCAACCCCTGCTACACGCAGATCCACCCCACGTGCATCCCGCCGTCCGGCGAGCACCAGTCGAAGCTGACGCTCATGTCGGAGTCGCTGCGCAACGACGGCCGGGTCTGGGTCCCCCGCGACCCGGGCGACGACCGGTCTCCCGACCGGATCCCCGAGAGCGACCGGGACTACTTCCTGGAGCGCAAGTACCCGGCCTTCGGCAACCTCGTCCCGAGGGACGTCGCCTCGCGCAACCTCAAGGAGGTCGTCGACTCCGACCGCGGGGTCGGGCCGCGCCGCAACGGCGTCTACCTCGACTTCTCGGACGCCATGCGCCGGCTCGGTCGAAAGGCGATCGAGGACCGTTACGGCAACCTCTTCGAGATGTACGACCGGATCACCGGAGAGGACCCGTACACCGTCCCGATGCGCATCTACCCCGCTCCCCACTACACGATGGGCGGGCTCTGGGTCGACTACGACCTGCAGTCCACCATCCCGGGCCTGTTCGTCATCGGCGAGGCCAACTTCTCCGACCACGGGGCCAACCGCCTGGGCGCGAGCGCCCTCATGCAGGGGCTCGCGGACGGGTACTTCGTGCTCCCCGCGACGATCAGCCACTACCTGGCGGACAAGCTCGGGACGGACCGCCCCAGCGCCGAGCACCCGGCCTTCCGCGAGGTGGAGGGCGAAGCTCGCGACCGGCTCCGGCGGCTGCTGTCCGTCAACGGCGACCGCTCGGTCGACTCGCTGCACCGCGAGCTCGGCAGGATCTGCTGGGACTACTGCGGGATGTCGCGCAACCGCGTCGGGCTCGAGAAGGCGATAGGGGAGATACAAGCGCTGCGCGCGGACTACTGGCGGCGCGTGCGCGTCCTCGGCTCCAACGAGGAGCTCAACCAGTCCCTCGAGAAGGCCAACCGGGTCGCCGACTTCATGGAGATGGCCGAGCTGATGTGCCGCGACGCGCTGCGGCGCGAGGAGTCGTGCGGCGGCCACTTCCGCGAGGAGCACCAGACGCCGGACGGCGAGGCGCAGCGCGACGACGACAACTTCATGCACGTCTCCGCGTGGGAGTGGCGCGGCCCGGGAGCCGAGCCGGTCGAGCACCGCGAGGAGCTGACCTTCGAGCACGTCAAGCCGAGCCAGAGGAGCTACAAGTGATCAACCTCACCCTCCAGGTGTGGCGCCAGCCGTCCCCGGACGCCGAGGGACGGTTCGTCACCTACGAGGCGCGCGACATCGACCCGGACATGTCCTTCCTCGAGCTGCTCGACGTCCTCAACGAGGACCTCCTCGCGAGGGGAGAGGATCCGATCGCCTTCGACCACGACTGTCGCGAGGGGATCTGCGGGATGTGCGGCGTGATGATCAACGGACGCGCCCACGGACCGCTCCCGGCCACCACGACCTGTCAGCTGCACATGCGCCACTTCAACGACGGGGACACGATCCGTGTCGAACCGTGGCGGGCGGCTCCCTTCCCGGTGATAAAGGATCTGGTGGTGGACCGCAGCTCCCTGGACCGCATCATCGCGGCAGGCGGCTACATCTCGGTGAACACGGGATCGGCCCCCGACGCCAACGAGGTGCCCGTCGCCCGGTCCGACGCCGAGGCGGCCATGGACGCCGCAGCCTGCATCGGGTGCGGGGCGTGCGTGGCCGCATGTCCGAACGGGGCGGCGCAGCTGTTCACCGCGTCCAAGGTGGCTCACCTAGCCCGGCTCCCCCAGGGGCAGCCCGAGAGGTACCGCAGGGCGATCGACATGGTGGCGCAGATGGACGCTGAGGGGTTCGGCACCTGCACGAATCACGGCGAGTGCTCGGTAGCGTGTCCGAAGGCTATCCCCCTCGACGTCATCGCGCTCATGAACCGAGACTTCTTCAAGGCGCAGTTCAAGGCGAGCGTGTGAGCGAGCGTCCGCTCGCCGGCCGGACGGCGATAGTCACCGGGTCCTCGCGGGGGATGGGGGTCCGGACCGCCTACCAGCTCGCGATGCTCGGCGCATCGACCGCGGTCTCCTACGTGCGGTCGAAGGACCTGGCGGAGGAGCTCGCGTCCCGGATCGCCGAGGGAGGCGGGACCGCGCAGGCGTTCCAGGCCGACCTGACCGAGCCGGACGGGGCGGCCTCCCTCGTCGCGCAGACCGTGGAGGCCTTCGGTCGGTTGGACATCCTCGTGTGCAACGTGGGCGGGTTCCTGCGCAAGCCCTTCGAGGAGACGACGTTCGACGACTGGCGGTGGCAGTTCGCGCAGAACACGGACACGATGTTCCTCTGCATCCAGGCCGCCCTCCCGCACCTGAAGGAGAGCGGGGCGGGCCGGATCGTGAACCTCGCCGCGGCGGGAGCCGAGTTCCCCGTCCAGAAGAAGAACTTCACCGCCTACGCGTCCGCGAAGGCGGCCGTCGTCGCGATGACCCGTGCGCTCGCGCACGAGCTCGCCGAGCACGCCATCACCGTCAACTGCATCTCGCCGGGGATCGTCTCGGACAACGCACCCACGCGCGAGGAGGCGGTGGCGATCGGACACGTGAAGCACACGCCGGTCGGACGCGTGGGTTCGGCTCAGGACATCGCCGACGCCGTCGCCTTCCTGGTGCGGCCGGAGGCTGACTACATCACCGGTGCCGTCCTCGAGGTCGGCGGCGGCTGGCGGCTGTAGTCAGAGCTTGCGGTAGCGGGCTTCCATCAGCCGGAAGACGGCGTAGGACACCAGCCCGGCCGCCACCACCAGGAGCAGGAGCGTCCCCAGAGGCGTCCGGGCGAGCTCGGCCAGCGCGTCATCGAGCCCCTTGGCCTCGGTCGGGTCGTGCTGGACCGCCGCCCGCACGAGGAAGACCCCGATCAGGCCGAACACGAGCAGGCGGGAGACGAGTGAGAACCGGCTGAGCGCGGACAGCAGACGCTCTCGCCGGCGCGGGATCTCCCAGGTCCGCATCTGGTCCTTGAACCTCCCGGACAACCCCCAGTAGGCGTTCGCGAGCCCGGACACGATCAGCGCCACTCCGACCCCCCCGACGATCCAACGCCCGGCCGGCAGGGACAGGAGGCTCGCCGTCTGCTCCTGCTCCTGTCCTCCTCCACTGCCGCGCAGCGCCATCCCCAGCGCTCCCACGGCGAGAGCGGCGTAGAAGACGCCGCGAGCCCCGTACGCCAGCCGCGTCCACGGACCGCGGTCCTCCTGGTCCTCGACGGCTTCGCCCGTCGCCGCGCACACGAGCCCCCAGCCCGCGTACGCGAGTAGGCCCAGGGCGATCACCACGAGCAGCGCCTTGCCCCACGGCTCGCCTGCCACCTGGGCCACCGCACCCTGCTGAGATGCGGCCTCGTCCCTCCCCCTCAGGGCGATCAGGGTCGAGAGCAGGCTCACGAGCGCGAACGACACGCCTACGGAGCCCATCCCCACCCGTCCGGCGACCGCTATGGGGCGTCGGTTCGACCGCGCAACGTCCCGGGCCTTCGACTGGGCTCCCACCTAATCGGTCCCCAGGGTGAGGCGCCGTCCGTAGGCGGCCTCGCTGAAGGCCTCGGCCGCCTCGCGCAGCGACATGCCCGGGAACTCCATCTGCTCCGTGTCCGTCTGGCCGAGACCCATGCGACCCGCCTCCCACAGGTGCCGGACCCCCTGGGCGCTGAACCCCAGCAGCCGCGCCCCCACCACGTCCGCGGCGACGGGGTCGCGGCTGGCTATCGCCAGCCCCGTCTCGACCGGGTGCCCGTTGAGAGGACCGGTCCCGATCATGGCCGGGTGCCCGACCGTGATCGCCAGCGAGATCTCGAAGCGGGCGGCCATGGCGGCGATGAACGAGTGCATGTCGTCGAAGAAGCAGTGCTGGTGGTCCTCGTCCGCGCGCGGGTGTCCGTAGTGGTCGGCCGCCGGATAGGACATCGCGATGTTCTTGAGCGCCATCGTCACCGTCGCCGTGCGGTGCAGCTTCAGTTGGTTCACGGCCACGAGCGTCTCGTACGTGAGGACGCGTGGGTTCACCATCACCTTCTGCTGCGGACCCGTCACCTCTGGATCGTTGCTCGGGTAGTCGAGCGTCACCTCTTCGAACGGGGGACGGTTGTGGTCGAAGAACTCCACCTCCTCCTCCGTCAGGACGCGGTCCAGTCCAGCGTGGCGGAAGACCTCGTCGGTCTCGGCGGCGCCCGCCCCCCCGGTGACGACGAGCTCCCGCGGGTCCCGGGCCTTCACGTACCGAAGCACCGCGCGCAGCGTGTCGGGCTGGGTCACGCCCGAGGTGTCGTCGGCCTCCGCGTACGTCTCGTTCGGCTTGACGGCGACGAGCTTCCCGGTGAACAGGTCGTCGAGGTCGAGCAACGCCAGCGCTTCCTCGATCGCCACCGAGATGTCGTCGTTACGGGCGACGGCGACGACGGAGCTCTCGCTGGACATGGGGCTCTCATGCCCGCCCAGGGGGCGATCCGAACCTGGTCCGTGTCCGCGCGGCGCGTCCGATCGCGCGCGGCCTCACCCGACGCGCGAGATCTCGTCCTGGTGCTCGACGCAGAAGCGCGCCTCGGGCTTCGCCTCGAGCCGGGCCGGTGGGATCTCCGTGTTGCACATCTCGCACCTGCCGTAGCTGCCCTTCTCGAGGCGCTCCAGGGCGGCCTCCACCTCCCGGACCCTCTCCTCGGCGCTGACCATGATCGAGAAGGTCTGCTCGCGCTCGAACGTCTCAGAGCCCACGTCGGCCGCGTCGTCGGGATCGAACTCGCCGGTGGTGTCGTCGCGCATCTCGTCGAACTGGCCGGTCGCCCGGGCTGCCTCGACGGTCTCCTCGATCTCAGCCTTGCGCTCGAGCAGACGCTGCCTGATGGTGTCGCGGTCCACGATGGCCTCCTTGCGCCGGGAGAGGGGCGTCCGTCGTCATGCCCGGCCCGCGAGAGGGACAAACCTCAGGCGTGCTCGAGCTCGACCTCGGCCTCTTCGGCTCCCGTCCCGCGCTCAGCCTCCTCGACGGACAGCGACCGGGCCCGCTCCAGGACCGCGACCCGCCGCTCCACCTGGATCATCGTCTGCTGCTGGAACGGACCCACCGCCGCGCTCGCGCTCCCGGCGATCTCCGTGTTGCCGACGGCCCGCGCCGCCGTCAGGACCGGGAACTGGGTGTCGAAGTAGAAGTCGCGCAGCTCGTACATCCGCGTCCGGGCGAACTCGAACAGCTCCGGATGGGCCGCGATGATCCGCCGGCACAGGTAGGTGCCGTAGGCGATGTGCCGCCGTTCGTCGCGCTGCACGTAGGTCAGGCCTTCGCGGAGACCGGACAGGACGCCGAACTGTTCGAACATCTGGCTCCAGAGCCGGTAACCCGATATCGCGAGGCACCCCTCCACGAACTGGTTGTACGTGACGCCTGCGTCGAGGAACGCCTCAGGCGACCGATCGACGAGGAGTCGACGCATCACGCGGGGGAGCTCCGACTCGAACATGGCCGTCCGCGGCTCGTCGGGGGCCGGGATGGGGAGACCGGCGGCCTCGGCCCGGGCCCGGAACGCTGAGTCCATCTCCTCGATGTCGAACCCGATAGCGTTGAACCACCGTCGGAAGAGGTCCGTGTGGTTGGCCTCCTCGTAGGCGAACGTGGTGAGGTACATCGCTTCCTCCACGCGACCCTCGTCGGCCACCGCGATCGCGAGCGGCATGATGTCCAGGGTCACCGACTCCTCGCCGATCATGAACCCCCTGGCCAGTCCGGCGATCATGAACCGGTGCTCGGCCGGGAGCGACGCCCAGTCGGCCGCGTCGGAGCTGAAATCGATGTCGGACGGGTCCCACGCCAGCCGCCGGGCGCGTTCCCACAGCCGGTAGGGGAGGATGTCGGTCCGGAACCCCTTCGGCGAGGCCCAGTCGGTGTACGCCCGATGGGGCGGGCTGATGGTCATGGCGTCCTCCTGTCCGTGGGCGTCGCCCCAGGTCGGCGGGGGTGTGAGCCGGTCCCCGGCTGTTCTAGCATGACTTGACGCAGTCCAGGGACGTCAGTACCGTCCTGAACGCATGAGTACGCTGGGGCCACTCAGATGGGAGCTCGCGGAATCCAACGGGCTCCCCTCCTTGAGGTTCTTCGGCGAGATCGACATGTCGACCGCCGAGGAGCTCGGTTTCGCGCTGGCCGAGGTCGAGGCCGACACGCGGGACCTCCTCCTCGACCTCCGCGGCGTCACGTTCATGGACTCCACCGGGATCAGCGCGATCGTCGGTGTCCACCAGCAGTTCAACCGGGAGGGGCGGCGCCTGCTGGTCGCGCCCTCGGAACCCGTGCAGCGGGTGTTCGAGGTGACCGGCCTGCTCGAGAAGCTGAACATCCTGCGCTGATCTAGTCCCGGCGCAGCGCCCTCGTCACGATCACCGCCACGGCGACCAGGGCAACCAGGCCCGCGCCCGCGATCCACGGTCCGGCCCGGTCGTACGCGTGCCCGAGCAGGTACCCCGCCACGAGGACCTCGGCCAACGCTGCGACCGCGCCCAGCGCGTCCACGAGCAGGAACCTACGGGCGGGCATCCCGGCCGATCCCGCGGCCGCGGCGACCGCTGTCGATGGGAAGGCGGCCAGTCGTCCGATGAAGACCACCTTCTCGCCCTTCCTCTCCACCAGGTCGCGCATCGTCGCCACCCGGTCCGGGTGCAGGATGCGCCTCACGGTGCGCCCCAGGCCCTTTCCGGAGACGATCGCATCGGCGCACTGCCGTCCCAGGAAGTAGAAGAGCCAGACCCCCAGGACTATCAGCGGGAGCGCAGCCAGGACGGTGGGGAGCAGACCCACCCGGCCGAGGCGGATGAGGAACCCCGCCGCCAGGAGGACCTCCTTCGTCGGCCTCATCAGCACCAGGACCACGAAGTGTTCCCGGTACAGCAACGGGGCGAGCGGGATGGCGGCGAGCGCGACCACGCCGCGTACGCCGGCCAGCACCACGAGGGCCGTCCTTATCCGGCTGCTCTCCTCCAGACGTTCGAGATCCATCGTCCTCGGTATCGGTCGGCGCGGTTCATCCCCTACACGTCCGGGGACGAATCAACCATGTCGGTCCGTGTCCCGCCGAGCCTGAAGCGCCGGCTCGACCCTGAACATCGGTTCGGCCTGCGAGTGACGCTGTTCGCCTTGGCCGCCGTCCTGGTGTTCGTGCCGTTCGGGCTGCTGCTCGACCACGTCGTGGACGGCGGCCCCCTCACCGCCCGCGATCGCGCGCTTGCCACCGATCTCCACGACCAGATGCGGGAGGACCCGCGCTGGGTCCCGGTGTTCCGCGTCCTGAGCTTCCTCGGGCTGCCCGCGTGGCTGTGGGTGGTCGTCGGCTCGGTCTCCGTCCGCCTGTGGCTCCGCGGCCGGAGGCGCCTCGTCGCCTACCTGGCCACGACGGGGCTCTTCGGCGCGGGGATCGAGCTGGCGGTGAAGTACCTGGTGGCGAGGCCGCGCCCGGTCCTGGAGGACCCCTTCGCGACCGCCCACGGGCGCTCGTTCCCGTCCGGACACGCATTCAACTCGACGGTCGTGTACGGGATGCTGCTGCTCGTCTTCTTCCCGGTCATCGCCCGGCGCGTCCGCCCGTGGCTGGTGGGGGCCTACCTCCTCCTGGTCGCGGGGGTGTGCCTGTCCCGCCTCGCCCTCGGCGTGCACTTCCTAACGGACGTGGTCGGCGGCTTCGTCCTTGGGGTGGCCTGGCTGGCCGCATCGACGGCCGCCTTCAGCATCTGGCGAACGGAGCGCGGCGCGCCGCCGGTCGACGCTTCGGAGGGCGTGGAGCCGGAGTCGGCGCTCGATCTGCGCGCGCATAGGACCGCACCGAGCTGGCGAGGGGATTCGAACCCCTAACCTACGGATTACAAATCCGTTGCTCTGCCGGGTTGAGCTACGCCAGCCAGGGCCCAATCCTACGACGACGCACGTCGGCCCCCGTCCCCCACCGGTTATCCTCGCCTCGCGTCCCGGACGACAGGAGCGAGCATGGGTGAGGACGGTCCGCTCGTCGCGGTCATCATGGGCTCCCGCAGCGACTGGGAGACGATGCGGCACGCGGTGGAGACCCTTCGTGAGCTCGGCGTCGCGTGCGAGCACCGGATAGTCTCCGCGCACCGCACGCCCGACCTGCTGTTCGAGTTCGCGGTGGGAGCCGAGGCTCGCGGCATCCAGGTGATCATCGCGGGGGCCGGGGGAGCCGCCCACCTCCCGGGAATGACCGCCTCGAAGACGGTGCTCCCGGTCCTCGGGGTGCCCGTGCGGTCGTCCCACCTCCAGGGGCTCGACTCCCTCCTCTCGATCGTGCAGATGCCTAGGGGGGTCCCGGTCGGCACCCTGGCCATCGGCGAGGCGGGGGCCGTGAACGCGGCGCTGCTGGCCGCGGCGATCGTGGCGCGGACCGACCCCGGCGTGCGCGAACGCCTGGCCGCGTACCGGGAGGCGCAGACGCGGAGGGTGCTCGAGGACGAGCTGTGACTCGGGTCGGGCCGGGATCGGTGGTCGGGATCCTCGGGGGCGGCCAGCTCGGACGGATGCTCGTCGAGGAGGGCCGCAAGCTCGGGTACCGGTTCGCGACCCTCGACCCCGACGCGCGCTCCTCGGCTTCGCAGGTATCCGACGTGCACGTGACGGGACGGATGGACGACCCCCGGGCGGCGCGCGAGCTCGCCTCCCGGTCGGACGTGGTGACCATCGAGACCGAGCACATCCCCGCCGAGATCCTCGCCATGCTCGAGCAGGAAGCACCGGTCCGGCCCGGCTCCCGGGTCCTCGGCGCGGTCCAGGACCGTCTCGCGCAGCGGCGTTTCCTCGACGGGATCGGCGTACCGCACACCCCGTACCGAGAGGCGGGCTCCCTCGAGGAGCTGCGTCGGGGCATCGACGACCTCGGCCTCCCGGCGGTCCTGAAGACCCGCCGCTCGGGCTACGACGGGCGGGGGCAGACCTTCATCCGGGAACGGGAGGAGATCGAACCGGCCTGGGACAGGTTCGCCGGGGTCCCCTGCGTCGTCGAGGGTTACGTCGGTTTCCGCATGGAGGTCTCGGCGGTCCTGGCCCGGGCGGTCGACGGGTCCGTCGCCACTCACCCCCTCGTGGAGAACGTCCACCGCGAGGGGATCCTGCACACGAGCGTCGCGCCGGCGCGTGTCCCGGACGCGGTGGCCGACGAGGCCCTCGCGATCGGACGGTCCGTCGCCGAGGGCCTCGGGCACGTCGGCTCCATGGCCGTCGAGATGTTCGTGCTCCCCGACGACCGGGTCCTCGTCAACGAGATAGCGCCTCGCGTCCACAACAGCGGTCACCTCACGTGGGGTGGGTGCGTGACCTCGCAGTTCGAGCAGCACATCCGAGCCGTCTGCGGGCTCGACCTCGGGGACCCGTCACTGGTGCGCCCCGCCGCCATGGTGAACCTGCTGGGAGATCTGTGGGAGGCCGGTCCCCCGCCGCTCGAGCGCCTCCGCGACGTCCGGGTCCATCTCTACGGCAAGGAGCCTCGGCCGGCGCGGAAGGTGGGCCACGTCCTCGTCGTCGACGACGACCGCGAAGCGGCGCTGAGGCGGGCGGAGGAGGCGCTGGCCGCCCTCACGCGCTAGTGCGCCCCGTCACTCCAGCGGAGCCGGCATAGGGACCCGATGACCCCCCTGGGGCGCGCCGGGGAACCCGATCCACCCCCGGGACTGAAGCATCCGCAGATCGCTGCGAAGTATGCCGGCGTCGGACACCGAGAAGAGCGTCTCGCCCACCACGACGGACCGCCGGACACCCGACCAGGCCGTGTCGGGAGGCGGCTGTAGACGACCTCGCTCGCGGATGGCCTCCCGTCCCACCTCGAGCGCGACCGCACCTTGGAACACCGTCCTTCCGTCGTACAGACCAGCGGGCACGACGGCGAGGCGCTCCGGCTCCCACCACAGGAACGCCCGGTGGTCGAACTCGGCCTCCGAGTGCCCCCCCGGAAGCATCCACTGCTGGATCCGGCGCGGTTCGGTCGGGTCGGAGACGTCGAACAGTGATGCCTGAAGCCCGGTCGCCATGCCCTCGTCGGTGGCGTCCTGACCGACCCCCAGGAGCAGCCCGTCCCCGACCGGGTGCAGGTACGCCGAGTAACCGGGGATGTGCAGCTCGCCCCGCAGGACCGGGCGGGCCGGATCGGAGAGGTCGACCACGTGCAGCGGGTCCACGCGGCGGAACGTGACCACGTACGCGAGCTCGCCCATGAACCGCACGGCGTGGATCTGCTCCGTGGGGCCCAGACCGTCCAGCCTGCCCTCCGGCCCGAGGACGCCGTCGCGCAGCCTCAGCGTCAGGACCGAGCTCGACGACCCGTTCGCGTCGTCGTCCCGGGTCACGGCGGCGCGGAGCACCCCTCCGTGCTCGGACAGCGAGAACTGGTTGAGCAGCCGACCCGGGAGCTCGCCGGACCCCAGGTACCGGGTGGAGCGGCTGTCCCTGATGTCGAAGGCGTGGACCGCCGTCACCAGAGGGACGGATCGGCGGCTGGAGACGACGTCGTCTGGGCCGCCCGCCGGCTGGTCCCACCGGGTCGTGGTCAGGTACAGCGTTTCAGGCGACGAGTAGACGATCTCGCCGGACCCGACGACCGCCGCGCCCTCGTCGGGGACGCCCGTCGTTGGGTCGAGCGTGAAGACGGTGGCCATCTGCAGCCCGGCGAACTCGGCCGGGCGGTACATCGACCCGCACGACGTGAGCGGTCGCGACGTGCCGTCGACGTGGAACCGGGGGACCCACTCCTCGATCGTCGAGGTGGCGATCCGTCGGCGGTTCTCGTCGCGGGCCCGACGCTCGGCCTCGGGCGACGGACCGACGGCCGGGTCCGCCCCGTTCCTGGGTTCCTGGGGATGGGTGAACGCGATATGGGGTCCGGACGAGAGCGTGACGACGCGCGCGACCCCCTCCACGAGCCGGGCGCTGCGGTAGCCCCCATCGAGGTCGACCGTCCGCGCCACGGTCATGGAGCGGGGGTCGGACGCGTCAACGGTCCAGATCCTGGACCTCCCCATCGACGGGTATATGGCCATCTCGGCCCCTCCGGGTCCGCCCTCGGGCGGTGCGTGCCCGAAGACGAGCAGCCTGCCCCCGGACATGAGCAGCTCGGTGGGGTAGCCGTCCAACCGCAGGGACCCGAGCAGCGCGTTGTCGGACGCGGACACCGAATGCACAGCTCCGGAACCCACCACGAACAGGACCCGTCCATCCGTCTTGACGAGATCCGGCTCGTCTACCCCTGCTTCCTGGACGTTCGTGGTGGAATGCACGGGAGCCGCCGCGCTCCCAGAGCTGGCTGTCGTTCCGGACGATTCGGCGCGTGCGTCGGCGGCCAACGGGAGCGCTCCGAAACCGCCCCCCAGACCCCAGGGCCCGACCTGTTCGAGCGCCTGGCCCTTCAGGTGCGACAGCAGCTGTTCACACCCGTCGAAGCGGACGAGCGAGGAGGAGGCGGCCGTCACGCGTCCCGGCTCTCCAGCGCCTCCGCCCGTGCACCCCGTCGCTACCATGACGACGACCCCAGCCACCGCCCACAAGCGCCTCATGCGGCCTCCTCGTCCGGCTCCACACCATCTCAACACCCGGCGGCCACGTGAGGTTCAAGGGTTGGGACCGGTCGAGGAGGGGAACGAGGGCGGCATGTCCGCAGCCGTGGTCGTGACGTGGGTCGTGCTGATCGCGAGCGCCGTCCTCACCGTGCTGGCGTTCACCGGGCATGTCCCCCTCCTTGCCGCTCTCCCCGGGATCCTCGTGGTGGCCGCCGTGGCCATCGGGCTCACGGCCCGGCGCGGTACGACACCGGGGCCCGGTCCCGACGCCTGACGAACCCACTGGTGC
The DNA here is from genome assembly GCA_035540895.1 of Actinomycetota bacterium. Taxonomy (NCBI): domain Bacteria; kingdom Bacillati; phylum Actinomycetota; species Actinomycetota bacterium. Next base: position 22,765 of record DATLFR010000023.1, read on the forward strand.
GAGCGCCCTGGGTGGCGAATGATAGAGCGTGATGTCCAGACGCTCGCTGCGCTGCGCCGCCGTCGCCCTCCTGCTCGCCTCCGTCGCTGCCCTCGGCGCTCCCGCTGCGGCTGACCCGCGCAAGGAGCTGGAAGCCACCAGGGCGCGGCTGCGTGAGCTCGAGACGAGGATCACCAGCCAGCAGGACCGGGTGCAGGGGCTGGCCTCGGAGCTCGGACGTCTCGTCGAGACCCTCGGACAGCAGGAGCAGGACTTCGCCGCGATCCGTCGGGAGCTGCGGCAGACGGAGGCCCGCCTGCTGGCGCAGCAGGGAGAGCGCGCCGCCCTCCAGCAGCGGCTGCGGGCGAGGGCCAGGGACGTCTACAAGCGGGGGCCGACGCCGTTCCTGCACATCGTCCTGCGATCGGGCTCGATGTCGGAGCTGGGGACGGTGGCCGGCTACGCTTCCCGCGCACTCGGGCGGGACGCGCGCCTCATCGAGTCGCTGGAGACGGTAGAGGGGGCCCTCCAGGACCAGGTCGCAGCGCACGCGGAGCTCCTGGGGGTCGAGTCGGCGTCGCTGCGCTCGCTTCGCGCCGAGCACCGAACGCTCGCCCGAGCCTTCGAGGACCAGCAGCGTGCCCTGGAGGAGCTGTCGCGCGCGAGGACCGAGGCCCAAGCTCTGATCGCCAGCCTGAGGGGACGCATACGAGCCTCGGAACTGTCCGGTCTCGAGCGCGCCGCCGGGCGGGGGACCCCCATCTCGTTCGGGGAGTGGGCCGGACACTTCCTTCGGCACATGGGAGCCCCCGTGACGAGGAGCAACCAGGTCGTCGTGGTCGCCTGGCAAGCAGCTGAGTACACGAAGGCGACCTGGAACCCGCTCGCCACGAGCTACCACATGCCCGGCGCGACCGTCTTCAACAGCCACGGGGTGCGGAACTACGTGTCTCTCGAGCAGGGCGTGCACGCTTCGGTGGCGACGTTGAGACGGCCCAACCGCGGCTACGAGCCTGTCGTGGCAGCCTTCATGGCGGGGAACGACGCCATGGCGACGGCCCGGGCGATCAACGCCTCGATGTGGTGTCGAGGGTGCAACAACGGGAACTACCTCGTCGGACTGATCCCGACCGTGGAGGCCTACTACGACAGGTACGCGTCGCGTTAGCTGATGCGCGATCCGGGCGGCACCGGCTCGTCGACGGCGAGCAGGACCACACCGCGGTCCGTCTCCACCCCCAGGACCAGCACCTCAGACGTGAACGGCCCCACCCGTCGGGGCGGGAAGTTCGTCACGCATACCACCTGCCTCCCGATCAGGTCGTCGGGCCGGTAGAGGTGGGTGATGCGAGCGCTCGAGCTCTTCTCGCCGAGCTCGGGTCCGAGGTCGATCCACATCTTGTAGGCGGGGACCCGGGCCTCCGGGAACACCTCGGCCCGCGTGACCGTGCCCACGCGGATCTCGTAGGTGAAGAAGCCTTCGACGGACGCCATCCTCCGATAGAACCATGCCCGGGTGGCCCGCGTCGGTCGCGCGGCTCGTCCTTCGAGGCCATGGAGCCAGACCGCGCCCGCCGGCACGATGGAGGGCATGGAGTACAGACGGTCAGAGCGACGGCAGGGAACGGATCGCCGGGGGACCTCCGCGTCTCCCCCTGGGCCCGAGCGCCGCGCGGGCGACCGCCGCGCCGGACAGGACAGGCGCGAACGGTCCCCGGACACGCGTCGCCTCGTGACCGTGCTAGACCCGGCCCCCCGCGCACTCCGCGCGCTCAGGCGGATGTGCGCGCGCATCGACGCCGTCGAGGCGCGCCTAGGCCTGGGGGACGGGAGGGGCTAGCGGCCGCGAGAACGGGTCCGCGAGGCCGCCTCGGCGCCTCGCTGGGCCGCGGCGGCCACGGCGAACCGAAGACTCGACCTGAGGTCGCCCGGGTTTCCGCCGGTACGAGTCACGGTTCGCATCGGGGCCGGGTCCGTGCGGTCGATCGTCCCGACCGCGGCCAGCTTCGTCGTCGTGGCCACCGGCTCGCTCGCGAACGGCGCCACGTGGAGGACCTGCTCCGCCGTCTCGGCTTCCTCCCGCTGCCGCAGGAAGGTCTCCAGCTTCCGCTTGATCCGCTGGAGCGCGTTGTCGATCGACTTCGCCTGACGCTTGAGTCCGGCCGCGATCTCCTGATAGGACCGGCCCTCCAGGTAGAGGTTCAGCACCTCCACCTCGAGCTCCGAAAGGATCTCGGCGAGGAAGGTCCGGATCTGGTGCACCTCGTCCTCGGCTACCACCAGCTCGACGGGGTCGATGACGCGGGAGGAGGCAAGGAAGTCCACCAGCTGCCGCTCACCGTCGTCCTCCGAGGAGACCGGACGGTGCAGTGAGACGTAGGAATTCAGCGGCGCGTGCTTGTGGCGAGTGGCGCCCTTTATCGCGGTGATTATCTGGCGCGTGATGCACAGTTCGGCGAAGGAGCGGAACGACACGGTCTTCGAAGCGTCGAAGTCGCGGATGGCCTTGAAGAGGCCGATCATCCCCTCCTGGACGATGTCCTCTCGGTCGGCGCCGATCAGGAAGTAGGTCTTGGCCTTGCTCCGCGCGTACGACGTGTACCGCTGGAGAAGGATGTCCAGGGAATCCGTGTCGCCCTCGCGCGCCAGTTCGACCAGGCGGTCGTCATCAAGATCGGTGGGGGCTGACAATGACTTGGCCACGAGTCGCTTGCGCGCTGCTGCCGAAAGGGGCATATCCCGCTCTCCTTTACTACGACGCAGGCTAGGGAGTAGAGCGGTCGTCCGTGCGCCAGAACCATACAGCCCAGGGTCCTTCAGGTCAACCCCAGATCTGCTAGTCAACCCGCCCTTCGGGGGCCGCAGAACGGCGCAAACGCGACACTTCGAACAGCGCGACGCCGGCGGCAACCGATGCATTCAGGCTCCCGACATGTCCCGACAATGGGATCCGCACGGCGAGGTCGGCGTGCTCGGCGACCAGCCTCGAGACCCCCCGGCCCTCGGCGCCCACGACGAGGCACAGCGGCTCAGTCGCGAGGTCGTTGTCCCAGACGGTGTCGCGTGCGTCCCCATCGAGCGCCACGACCCAGATGCGGCGCTGCTTCAGCAGGTCCAGCGTGCGCGTCAGGTTCCCCACCCGCACCACCGGGAGCCACGCGAGAGCGCCCGCGGCGGCCTTCTCGACCACGGGGGTCACCCCGGCCGACCGCCGCTCGGGCACGATGACCCCGTGGCCCCCGGCCGCCTCGGTCGAGCGGGCTATGGCTCCCAGGTTGTGCGGATCGGTCACGCCGTCCAGCGCGACGAGCAGCAGGGGGTCCGGACGTGGGGCGCCCAGCACCTCGTCCAGCTGGGCGTAGCGGAACTCACCCGCCAGCGCGATCACCCCCTGGGGGGTCGGGCTCCGCGCGAGGCGGTCGATGTCCGGGCGCGCCACGTCGCGCACGGGGACGCCACGGCGCACGGCCAACGCCCGGATCTCGTCCAGCGGTCCGCCGCGTCCCGATACGAGCACCTCACGCAGAGGGCGCCCCGACCTCAGCGCCTCGAGGACTGGACGGCGTCCCTCGATCTGCGAGGTCACTCCACGAACCAGCGCGGACCCTCCGCCGAGTCCTCGACCTTGACGCCCGCCTCGGCCAGCCGGTCGCGGATCTCGTCGGCACGGTTGAAGTCCTTCGCTGCCCGCGCGTGCTCCCTCTGCTCGAGCAGGAGCTGAACGAGCGGAGCCAGGACCTCCTCCCCATGGACGGGAGCCTCTGGCTCACACCCGAGGAGGTCGAGCGCGGCCGCCACCGAGGCGCGCACGGTGGCCGCCCGTCCCTCGTCGCCCTCGCCGAGGGCGCGGTTGCCCTCCGACACGAGCGCATGGAGCGAAGCGATGGCGGCCGGGGTGTTGAGGTCGTCGTCCATCGCCTCCCCGAAGGCGTCCAGGAGCGTCTCGTCCTCGGCTCCCAGAGGCCCGGTACGCAGGAAGGCGGCGAAGCGGTCCCAGACCGCTCTGGCCTCCTCGAGCGCCTCGAGGGTGTAGTTGATCTGGGACCGGTAGTGAGAGGACATGAAGAACATGCGCAGCACCTGGGGTGCGTACTCCTCCAGCACCGCGTCCACCTGGACGAAGTTGCGCAGCGACTTGGACATCTTCTCGCCGGAGATCTGCACGTGGCCGTTGTGCAGCCACCAACGGGCCAGCGGCTCGTGGCCGAGCGCCGCCTCCGCCTGGGCGATCTCGTTCTCGTGATGGGGGAAGATCAGGTCGGCTCCGCCGCCGTGGATGTCGAAGGGCATCCCGAGATAGCGGACGGTCATCGCGGAGCACTCGATATGCCAGCCCGGACGGCCAGGCCCCCAGGGGGACCCCCACGACGGCTCACCGGGCTTCGCCGCCTTCCACAGAGCGAAGTCGAGCGGGTGGGCCTTGCCCGGCGCCGGTTCGACGCGCTCCTGGTTGAGCATCACGTCGATGGTCCGCCCGGAGAGCTTGCCGTACCCGACGAAGCTCTCGACCGAGAACCACACGCTCCCCTCCCCCTCGTAGGCGTGTCCGCGTTCCACGAGGCGGCCGATCATCTCGACCATCTCCGGGATGTGGCCCGAGGCGCGCGGGGCGATGTCCGGGTCGAGGACGCCCAGGGCGCGCATCGCGTCGTCGTAGACGCGCGTGTAGCGCTCGGCGATCACCGCCGGGTGCACGCCGTCGGAGTTGGCGCGGTTGATGATCTTGTCCTCGACATCGGTGATGTTGCGCACGAACAGGACGTCGTACCCCCGCCAGGTCAGGTGCCTGCGCAGCACGTCGAAGACGACGGCCGCGCGGGCGTGGCCCACGTGGGGGACGTCGTAGACCGTGGGACCGCAGACGTAGATCCCGACCCGCGGGGGCGAGGCGGGCTCGAAGAGAGAGGTGGTGCCGTCGAGCGTGTTGGTGAGGCGCATGAGGCCTCAACGATACGACCCGGGCGGGCTTGTCAGGAGGAGCCCGCGGGCAGGAGGGAGGCCACAGCCATGCACGCCGCTCCCTCGCGGCGGCCGACGGTCCCCAGTCCCTCCGTGGTCGTGGCCTTCACGTTCACGTCGCCCGGGCCGATGCCCAGCGCGGCGGCGATACGGGCCCGCATCTCCGCCACGTGCGGCGCCACCTTCGGCCACTCGAGAAGGAGCGTCGCGTCGACGCTGAAGACGGCGTAGCCCACCTCTCTGGCCAGGGTGGCGACGCGCTGCAGCAGGTCGATCCCCGAGGCTCCCGCCCACTGGGGGTCCGTGTCGGGGAAGTGCGTGCCTATGTCACCGAGCCCCGCGGCTCCCAGCACCGCGTCGGCCAGGGCGTGGCAGATGACGTCGGCGTCCGAGTGACCGGACAGGCCGGCCGCCTCCGGGATGCGGACCCCTCCGAGCATCAACGGGCGCGTCTCGTCGAACCGATGCACATCGAACCCGATCCCCGCCCTCAACCGGACCTCCCGCTCTCGACCGACCGCGTGGCCAGCAGGGCCTCCGCGACCCCGATGTCCTCCGGCGTTGTGACCTTCAGGTTCCACGACGGCGCCGACACCACCACGACCCGGGCTCCGATCCGTTCGACGAGCGCCGCGTCGTCGGTCGCCTCGTACGAGCAGCTCTCGGCCGCCTCGTGGGCCCGGCGGTACACCGCCGAGCGGAACGCCTGCGGGGTCTGGGCCGCCCACAGCCCGGTCCGGTCGAGCGTCTGCGTGACTAGGCCGTCCTCGGCGCGCTTCGGGGTGTCGGTCACGGGCGCGCACGCCACCGCCCCGTCGACGCCGGGCGTCAGAGCTTGCACGCACCGGTCGAAGAGGTCGGGCGGAGACAGGCAGCGCGCCGCGTCGTGGACGACCACCGTCTCGACGTCCCCCGCCGCCTCCAGGGCGGCGCGGGCCGACCCCTGCCGGGTCTCCCGGCCCGCGACGACGGTCACCGGGACGGACAGCTCCGCGAGCAGGACGCGCGCTCCCTCGACCAGGTCGGCGGGCACAGCGGCGACCAGCGCACCGACGGTTCCGGCCTGCGCGGCCGCGCGGCCCGCTCGCAGGAGCATGGGCTCCCCGGCGAGTGACACGAAAGCCTTCGGTCCTGCACCGAGCCGGGTCCCCTGCCCGGCGCCCAGGAGGAGGGCGGTCGCGTTCAGGCGGTGCCGCCCTCGATCAGGTCATCGCGACGCCGGGCGAAGAGCATCCGGCCCGTCGCCGTCTGCAGGACCGAGGTCACCTCCACGTCCACCTGGGAGCCGAGCGCGTCGGCGGCTCGCTGGACGACCACCATCGTCCCGTCGTCGAGGTACCCGATGGCCTGCCCCGCGTCCTTCCCCTCCTTGATCAGCTGGACCGACACGTGCTCTCCCGGCAGGACCGGCGGCCTCACCATCTCGGTGAGCGCGTGCATGTTGAGCACGGTCGTCCCCTGGAGCTCGGCCGCCTTGGCCAGGTTCGAGTCGGAGGTCACGATCGGCAGGCCGCGCCGACGGGCCAGGACGATCAGCTTCGCGTCCGGCTCGGTCGTCCCCGCCGGATCCTCGTCCAGCACCCGGACGACCGCCCCCGCCTCCCGCAGCGACGTCAGGACGTCCAGCCCACGCTGGCCACGCCGCCGGCGGATGGGGTCCGACGAGTCGGCTATGCCCTGAAGCTCCCAGATGATGAACGACGGCACCCACATGGGAGACGGGACGAGACCCGCCTTCCACAGCTGCAGGACCCGCCCGTCGATGGCGGCGGAAGCGTCGAGCAGGCACCCACCGGTCGGAGCGGCCACTATCGGTTCGACCCCCATGACGCCGAACAGCTCCATCCTCTTGCGCGTGGCGTACCTCATCCCGAAGGACGCGGTCACGACGAGCAGGAGCGCGCCGACCGGGTAGGAGACGATCGGCTCCTCGACCATCACGAGAACGGGCCAGGCGATCAGCGCGCCGATCGCCAGACCCACGAGCAGTCCGAGGGTGGCGGCGAGGACCTCGGACGCGTGGCGCTCCGCCATCCGCTCCTCGACCGAACTCATCCCACGGTCGATCGACCGGGCGAGGACGCCTCCCACCAGGTAGCCGACCGCGGCTCCCATCACCGCGATCAGGAAGGCGGCGGTCTCGGCGTCGGCGACCGGGAGCGGGAGGTCACCTCCCCGGGTTCGCCCGAGCTGATAGGCCCCCGCGGTCGACGCGAGGACGATTATCAGCCGTATCGCCTCGACCAGCATCTCGCTCCCTCAGCTCAGGCCACCGCCCCGGCGGTGAGACCATAGCTCGCCGGGACGCAGAGCGGGAGGCGCTACTTGAGGGCCTTCTCCAGGACCTCTTCGGCCGCTTCGGCGTCCACGTCGAGCGCCACCGCGATCTCGCCAGCGAGGATCTCCCGCGCCCTGTTCAGCATCCGCTTCTCGCCCGTCGAGAGGCCCTTCTGGCGCTCACGGATGCTCAGGTTGCGGACGACCTCGGCGACCGACTGGATGTCGCCGGAGCGCAGCTTCTCCTGGTTGGCCTTGAAGCGCCGGGACCAGTTCTCGGCGTTGTCCGTGACCTCGCCCTTGCGCAGGACCTTGAGGACGCCGTCGACCTGACCCTTGTCGATGAGGTTGCGGATCCCGACCTCCTCGACCGACTCCGCCGGGACCATGAGCGTGAGGTCGCCCGCGTCGAGTCGCAGGACGAGGTACTGACGCTTCTCGCCCAAGACGTCCTTGTCCTCGATCTTCTCGATCGTGGCGACCCCGTGGTGGGGGTAGACGACCTGGTCACCGACCTTGTAGCCGGAGCGGCGCTTGCTCGCCCGCTTGCCGTTCGTGCCGGCCTTGGGGGCCGGGGACTTGCTCGCTACCGAACCCTTGCTGGTGGAGCTCTTCTTGGATGCCATGCGACCTAGTCTACCACCGCGGGGGGACCCGCGGAGAACGCCCCAAACGCACCGGAACGCCCTGACCTGGGCGTTTATTCGCCACGAGCCCCTCAGTGGACCGAACGTATCCCGAGGCGCCGCAGGCCCTGGACGAGCTCGCCGAGGTGGGCGACCCGGACGAGCTCGATGCCCTCGACCTCCTCCTGCATCCCAGCCGGCACGAGCGCGCGGCGGCATCCGACGTTGCGCGCCTCGACCAGGCGTCGATCGGCTCCCGAGACCCTGCGCACCTCCCCCGAGAGCCCCACCTCCCCGAACGCGGCCAGATCGTCGGGGAGCGGCACGTCGTGTATGGCCGAGAGAACCGCGCATGCCACGGGGAGGTCCGCGGCCGGCTCGGCGGCCCGTATGCCTCCCACGGCGGAGACGAAGACGTCCTTGTCGCCAAGCCTCAGGTCCAGACGGCGGCCCAGGACGGCGACCAGGACCGGCAGCCTCCCCGCGTCCACGCCGACGGCGGTCCGGCGGGGAGCGGCCACCCCGGTGGGGGCGACGAGCGCCTGCACCTCACAGACGAAGGGGCGGCGGCCGTCCAGGCAGGCGGCCAGGGCCGAACCGGACATACCGGGTCGCCGGTCGGCGAGCAGGTAGCTCGAGGCGTCCCGGATCGGGACGAGCCCTGAGGCGTCCATCCGGAAGAACCCGACCTCGTCGGTCGTCCCGAACCGGTTCTTGAGCGCCCGGAGCACACGGACCCCCCCGGAGCGGTCGCCCTCGAACGAGCAGACGACGTCCACCAGGTGCTCCAGCACCCGGGGGCCGGCGACCGACCCGTCCTTCGTGACATGCCCCACGAACAGAAGCGTCGTCCCCGTCTCCCGGGCGGTGCGCGCCAGTCTCGCGCCGCACTCTCGCACCTGGGAGACCGACCCGGGTGCGGATGCGATCTCCGGGTCGTACAGGGTCTGGATGGAGTCGATGAACACGAGTTCGTAGACGCCGGAGGCGACGGCCGCGTCCACCGCCGACAGGGAGGGGTCGGAGAGGGTCCGGACGCCCGGGGTGACCGCGCCGATCCGCTCGGCCCGGGCCCGCACCTGTCGGGGCCCCTCCTCCCCGCAGACGAGCAGGACCTCCCGGTCCCGTCCGGCGTTCAGCGCGATCTGTAGCGTGAGCGTCGACTTCCCGATCCCCGGCTCCCCGGCGAGCAGGACGATCGACCCCCGGGCCAACCCCCCGCCGAGGACCCGGTCCGCCTCGTCCACGCCGGTGGGCGACCTGGCCCCCTGCTCGTCGGCGTGGTCCAGGAGCGCGACGGTCGCCGGG
>DATLFR010000024.1 GCA_035540895.1 Actinomycetota bacterium
TCCCCGCGGAACGCGGCCCGCAGCAGCTTCTTGTCTCCCGGACCTATGAGCTCGCCGGGGTGGCACGCCAGGACGAGCTCAAGCAGTTCGCGGTGCATGAACGGATAGGACCTGCGCACACCGAGCGAGCTCGCCGCCTCCCAGCCCATCGAGGTGAACTCCGACACCTCCAGGTAGTGCCACAGGCTCCTCCAGGGCGCGTCCTGTGAGACGACCCGGGCCAGGGCGTCCCGTCGGATATCGGTCAGCTCCTCCTGCAGCTCGGGCCGGGTGAAGGAGGGGAGGGTGCGCGGGTAGCCGATCCGATGAGACGACCTGAGTCGCCGGCGCCGCACGAGCCAGCGGAGGACGTCCCGGTCCCGTCCGGGGAGGCTCTCTCGGTGGCGCAGCAGCTCGATCAGCCCCGTCTCGGCCAGCCAGTCGGAGGTCGTGGAGCCCAGCGACCCCGTCGTCTCGTCGCCCATCTCCCCACCGGTCAGCACACGCACGTCCCCGGAGGCCGTGACGCGGGGCAGGTAGCAGAGGACCGGGTGGGGGACGTGGTACGCGACGGGGGGTGCTTCGTCCAGCACCCGCAGGCGGGCGGAGAGGTCGCCCTCGAACTCGTACCCGGGCTCGATACCTTCCTCGTCGCGCAGCCGCCGCAGCCTGGCCACCTCCTCCTCATAGGACGGCGAGGAGACGGACGGGAGCACCGAGAGGCTCCCGAGATGAGCACCGAGGATCCGTCGCGCTATGAGGGCGAGGAGCGACGAGTCGACACCGCCGCTGAGCGACAGGACGTTCCCCTGTGGGGCGAGATCCCGTTCGAGCGCGGTGATCAGGCACGTCCGCAGCTGCGACGCGTGCGCCGCGGCGGTCTGGGGATCCGGGCGGGAGACCGACGGGGGCCGCGGATCCCAGTACCGGCGGCGCTCGGCGCTGCGTCCACGCAGCCGGACGAACTCGCCTCGTCGCACGACCGACACCCCGGACAGGAACGTCCGGCCCTCGATCGAAGCGGGGTGTCCGGTCAGCCACACCGCGTTCTGGAGAGGGTCGAGCCGAGGGTCCGGAAGGTACCGGGCGAAGTAGGTCAGCCTCGTCCCGACCGCCCATCCGTCCGGGGTCGCCGCCCAGTACGCGGGGACGAGCCCGCCGCACGACCTGACCGCTATCGCGTCGTCCTCTCCGGGAGCCAGCTTCAGGACCCCCACGTCCCGGTGCCCGCGGGAGCCGAGGACCGTCGGGTCGAGCGGGCCGCCGGACGGGAGCGAGGGCTCGTCGGACTCGAAGACGATCGTGTCCGTGCTCTCGGGTGGACCGCTCTCGTCGAGCGGTGCCACGGCGACCAGCCAGCCGGCGGGCCCGTCAGAGACCGACGTGACCCCTTCAAGCTGGCGCAGCTTCCGCCGGGCCGGCTCGCGACGGGCCGGATCGGCTACCTGCACCGCGAAGACGTTGAGCAGGTTCCTCACTGCGATCCGTGGAAGCCGTCCTCGACGAGGGCGGCCAGCTCGTCGAGGTGGTCGTCCCGGTGAAGATCCCCCCACGGCAGGGTGACCTCGTACATGGGCGTGGCGTCGCAGACGGCGGCCAACTGGTCGAGCTGTGAAGTCAGCATGCCCGGGTCCCGGATGCCCAGGACGCGGGGGATGCGCAGCAGGGTCACCACCGCGTCGGCCGGGGACAGGGGCCGGTATCGCAGGCCCTCGGTCTCCCGTGAGAGTCGCAGGTAGACGATCGTATCCAGCGGGACCGGCTCCGCGACGGGGGAGCGGCGGTAGCTGACCCTGCCGTCGGCGGTCGACGGAGCGCTGTCCGCCGAGAGCGCCGGCAGGTATCGGAGCGCGTTCGGCCGGAGCCTGATCTCGGCCGGTCCGGGGTGGCACAACACCTGTGCCCCCCCCACCGAGACCCGCAGGACGTCGTCGGTCACGAGCTCGGCTCCCCTCTCGCAGAGGGCGGCCGCCGTCGTCGACTTCCCGCCCCCCGACGAGGCCACGAGCGCGACGGTCCTCCCTCTCACTCGGACGGCGCTCGCGTGGAGCACCGGGTCGTGCTGGGCCAGCATGAAGGACATCACCGTCCCCGTGAAGAGGACCGCGGCCAACCCCTCGGACGTCCCCTCCGGGAGATACGCGGTGACGTCGTCGTCACGCCCTACGTGGAACCCTGCGACGTCCGAGAACCGGATGAAGTGGTCGCCGTCCTGCCGGGAGACCGAGAAGGCGGCCGGCGAGCCGACCTCCGCGATCACCGTCCCGTTGCGGTCCTCGTCGTGCCGGTGAGGTCGGCAAGAGAGCTTGATCCGCCTGTCTCCCGTCCAGCCGGGCTCGGCGTGGGGCGCCACGAGAGGCAGCGCGGACCGGACGAGGCATCCGTACAGCCTGTAGCTGCCCGTCATCCTCCGCTTGCGGCGTGCGTGAGGAGCCTGAAACCCGAGGTGTCGGCCCGAGAGGCGTCCAGGACGTGTCCGTCGATCTCGAGCCACGCGTGCGCGCGGACCCCGTCGGCGCCGGGAGCCACGCCGATCCTCAGGATCGGGGCGCGGTCGCGGAGCAGATGGCCGAGCACGAGGGACGTGCGCAGGCACTGCGGTCGGCCGCTCAGCCCGAGGACCCTCCGTGTCGCCCGGACGCGGCGCCGCTCGGCCTCGTCGAGGTGCGGCCGCTCGCCGGTCTCAGAACCCTCCGGACCGTCACCGAGCCGGAACCCGAGCCCCTCGACGACGAGGGGCAGGGGGCGCCTGCGCAGTGCGCACTCGACGCGCGCGACCGTGAGGGCCGCTCGGACGGTCGCGCGGCGCTCGGCGCGCGGGAGCCTTCGGAAGGCTCGGAGGCTCCGTATCAAGCGGACTCCTCGACCAGCCCGTGGATGAGCAGCTGCTGCCAGGCGACGTCGAGATCGGCCGCCGCGCGCAGCTCGGTGACGTCGAACTCGGAGACGATCGAGGCGAGGACAGAGGATCGGCTCTCGCCCGCTGCGGCCAGCTGCCAGATGCGGGTGGCCACCCGATTCAGGGTGAAGTACGTCCCCGACGCGAGGTCGAGGGCGACGGCTTCGGAGCCGACCACCTGATGGGTCACGTGCTCTGGGATCTTCAAGGGGTCCTCCTGGGTCACGGGCAGTTCGTGAGGGCGTTCGTGCCGGCTCCCCCGTCGCACACGTTGGTGCCGGGGCGCCCTCCGTCGAGGTCGTCGTCGCCGTCCCCGCCGAAGAGCGAGTCGTCTCCGGCGTCCCCACGCAGGACGTCGTTGCCGTCGTAGCCGTGGAGGATGTCGTTCCCGGCGCCACCGTGCAGGACGTTCGCCACGTTCGTGGCGTGGAGCGTGTCGTTGAAAGCGGAGCCCGACAGGTTCTCAACGCCCGAGAGGTTGTCGGTACCGGCGCCAACCGTCGCCTGAGGACCGACGATGCGCAGGTCGACGAGGACGCCCGCGGCGGCATGGAAGTAGCTGACCGTGTCGTTCCCGTCGCCGCCCGTCAGCGTGTCGTCGCTCGATCCTCCGTAGAGCACATCGTCCCCGCCCTGACCATCGAGGGTGTTGATGCCCTCGTGGCCGAACAGGGTGTCGTTGCCGCCTCCACCGAGGAGCGTGTCGTTGCCTCCCTTGCCTCGCAGGTTGTTGCTCCCGCCGTCGCCCTTGAGGGTGTCCGCGTGGTCCGATCCGGTGAGGTTCTCGATGCCGCTGAGCTGGTCGGACCCGTCCCCGCCGGTGTTCTGCGCCGAGGCCACCGCCAGGTCGACGGTCACGCCGCCGGCCGCCTGCGAGTAGCTCGCCGAGTCGATGCCCGCGCCGCCGGTCAGGACGTCGTTGCCGGGTCCGCCCTGCAGGCCGTCGTTGCCTCCGGCCCCGTCGATCGTGTCGTTGCCGGGTCCGCCCCTGAGCACGTCGTTCCCGGACCCCCCGGTGAGGGTGTCGTCGTACCGGGAGCCGGTGAGCTGCTCGAAGCCGGACAGCGTGTCCGTGCCGTCCCCGACCGTGTTCTGCGCGCCTCCCACGCCGAGGTTGACGGTCACTCCCGTCTCGGAGGGCTCGTAGCTGACGTTGTCCACGCCTAGGCCGGCGTCCAGGACGTCGTCTCCCGGCCCGCCCGAGATGGTGTCGTCACCGTCGGCGCCGCTGATCTGGTCGTTGCCGCCCCGGCCCCACAGGTGGTTCGCGGCCCCGTTGCCGGTGATCGTGTCGTTGCCCTCGCTGCCCGATGCGTGATCGATCCCCAGCAGGACGTCGGCCCCCTCGCCCGAGGCGGTGCCGGTAGCGAGGTTCACCGTGACCGGGCCCGTACGACCACGGTGGGTCACGATGTCCTGGCCGGCGCCGCCGTCCAGGCGGTTGTCCAGGGCGTTCCCGGAGAGGACGTCGTTGAACGCGGTGCCGGTGAGGTTCTCGAAGTTGAGGATCGTGTCGTTGCCGTCACGGGTGTCCTGCGCGGTGTTCAGCGAGAGGTTGACCCGCACCCCGTTCGGGCGGCCGGCGAAGCTGACCGTGTCGGTCCCCGCCGCGCCGTCGAGCACGTTGTTCAGAGCGCTCCCCATGATCGTGTCGTTCCCGGGCGTCGCGATGACGTTCTCCAGGTTCAGGAAGGTCTTGTTGCTGCCTGCGCCGACCGTGTTCTGGGGGCCGGTCGCGGCCAGGTCCACCGTCACGCCGGACCCCGCGCAGAACGAGAGCGTGTCCGCACCGGGAGCGCCGTCGATCCGGTTGTTGCTCTCTGTGCCGGTGGCGATGGTGTCGGGTCCGTCCGACCCGATCAGGTTGAGGATCCCGGTGAAGGTGTCGGAGCCGTCCCCCGTGGCCGTCTGGGTGCAGAGGTTCGCGCTGACGGGCCCCGGACGCTCGGCGTAGGAGACGATGTTGACGGCGCCGGACCCCCCGGCCGTGAAGACGTCGTTGCCGGGCCCGCTCTGGAACACGTTCGTGATGCCGGCTCCCGACTGACCGATGATGTCGGCTCCTCCCGGTCCGCCCTGGAAGCCGTTGCAGCTCGCCTTCACCGCGTCGTTGCCCTCCTCGGTGGCATTCACCGAGTAGTCCGTCCCCAGGTTCGCCTGGAAGCGGTTGTTCAGGTGACCGAAGATCGCCACGTCGTTCCCGGTGCCGCAGTCGAGGGTGTCGTTGCCCTGTCCCCCCCACAGCTTGTCGTCACCCGCGCCTCCGAGGAGCGTCATGTTCCGGGTCGTCCCCACGCGCGTCGCGGTCCCGGAGGCGGGAGCGGTCGCGGTGAAACCGCCCTCGCCCCCGATGATGTGATCGTTGCCGGCCCCCCCCTGGACGGTGAACTTGGCCTGGGTACCGCCGAGGTTGTGGATGGCCATGTCGGATGCGCCGTCGTTGTCTCGGTCCACCACCGTGTAGGTGATGGCGCCGCCGGCGGCCATGCCCAGGCGCGTCTTGCGGGTCTCCGGTGTTGAGTAGGTCCTGAACGTGAACTCGTCGTTGCCCGACCCTCCGTTCACGTTCACCGCTATCAGCTGGTTCGTGGAGCTGTTGCGGAGAGGGTGGGTCGACTCGCTTATGTCGAGGTACTGGGTCGAGTTCTCGCCCTGCACGTTGATCGTGGTCGTGTTCGCCAGGGTCGCGGTCCCGCACTGCTGGAACGTCGTGGGGGGCGTCCAGTTGTTGCCGCTCTTCCCCCAGATGCCGAACTGGATCACCGACCCGTCCGTCTGGACCGTGACGCCCTCGTTCCCCGCGTTCAGGGATACCGTGACCGTTGAGCCGGCGATGCCGCAGGTGACGGCGGCCGAGACGGGGATCGACGGAAGAGACGACGCGAGCATGAACACGAGGCTCATCCCCGCCAGGAGTGCTGCCTTCTGGACGCGCGTGACGCTAGAGGATCTGCCAGACATCGGACCTGCCCTTCGCTCTGTGGCCGTCGAGGGATGCTTCAGCTGATGCCCATCGGGAGGATGCCGCCGCCTTGAGCGTCGGACCCGAGGACGTCGTCGCCGCCCCTGGTGATCTCGATCAGGCTCCCGAGGACGGTCACGGCCGGAGCCTCGTAAGGCAGTTTCTGGCTCGATGCGACGGGGGTCGCGTCGGTCCCGGCGCGCGCGAGCGCGCCGTCACTGGCGTCGTGCATCAGTACCACCCTTCTGCTCGTTGCCCGCGTCGCTGGTCGCCCGGTGACCGCGCGCGGTGATGGGGGAATGTTTCGGCGTCCCCTGCACGTCCCCTGCCAGGGCGATCTGGGCATTCCGCCCCCCCGTCGGGGGATGCAGCGACCAGTTCGGGGGATATCGGACCGGGAAGGAGGGATCGGTGGCCCGGCGGAGAACTAGCCCGCAGTGGCCTAGGACTGGGGGAAGCAAGGGGCCACGCCGGGATGCTGGGCAAACTCCCGGTTGTCGTCGTTGACGTCGATCCACGAGCTGGGGGTTCTACATGAAGAAGGCACTCGTCGTCGTTGCGCTCGCCGTCGTGGCGACCGCGCTGGGGGCTGGCGCGGCCTCCGCTCAGTACCCCCCGAAGAGGTGTCAGGTCGGCTACGTCGACGCGAAGGCGAACGTGGCAGGCCAGAACTTGTCGGTCATTGTCTGCCTCTACGGCGATGACGGCCCGAAGGTGTCCGGAGAGCCTGAGCAGGGATCCCAGCAGGCTGCGAGTGCCGGCGGGATCGGTTCCCTCCCACAGGAGCTCGTCGAGCACGCCCGCGGGAAGGTGCTGAAGCTCGAGCTCGTCGGGACCGGCGTCTTGACCGAGATCCAGGTCACCGAGGCCGTCCTGCAGATGAGCCTCCCCATCCCCGCCGAGCTCGCCACCGGGACGTACGAGGTCGTGGCCACGCTCGAGGGCGTGCAGCAGCCGCTGTTCACCGAGAGCCTTGAGATCTACGCGAAGGACCACCCGAAGGCGAAGCAGATCCTGGCCGCGAAGCAGGGCGTGCAGATCGACACCTCGACGGTGCCGGCCGCGGCCGAGAAGGCACGCATGGCCGTCGCTTCCGGAGCGGACGCCCTGAGGATCGGCGGCATGGCACTGCTGGCTCTCCTGGCCGCCATCTCCGTCAGCGCGGTCAGCTACTGGGCGATCGCGCGTCGCAGCTACCTCTAGGCTCACGACCCCCCAGCTCTTCGGGGCGCCGGGCTTCGGCCCGGCGCCCTCTCGTTCCTGCCTCCCCTTCAGCCGCTCTCGGACGTGTGCAGCCGCTCGACCCGTTCGAGGACGGCCCCCAGGAGCGCGCCCGCCTCGCCGTGCACGACCAGGTCCGCGATGTCGTCGTACGGCGTCGGATCCCGGTTGACGATGACGACCCGCGCCCCCGCGCGTTGGGCGAGCGCGGGCATCGCGGCGGCCGGGTAGACGACGAGGGGCGAACCGACCACGAGGAGGAGGTCCGCCTCCCGGACCCACTCCTCGGCCCGCCGGACGACCTCCGGTTGGAGGGACTGTCCGAACGAGACCGTGGCGGCCTTCAGGATGCCGCCGCAGCCCGGGCAGTCCGGGTCCGGCTCGCCGGCGTCGACGCGGGCGAGCGCGTCCGTCATGGAGCAGGTGTAGGGGCAGGAGAGGCAGACGACCCGGCGCATCGTCCCGTGGACCTCCACGGTCGTCGATCCAGCCTCGGCGTGGAGTCCGTCGACGTTCTGCGTAACGACCCCGCGGAACAGCCCCAGCTCCTCGAACCTGGCGAGGGCGCGGTGGCCCGTGTTGGGTTGGGCCTGCAAGGCCACGACCTCCCTGCGCATCAGCCAGTTCTTGCGGCGAACCTCGGGGTCGGCCACGTAGCGCTGGAAGGTGAACTCCCTGGGGTCGTAGCGGGTCCAGACGCCGCCTGGGGAGCGGAAGTCGGGTATGCCCGACTCGGTGGAGATGCCGGCTCCCGTGAACCCCACCCCGGCGCGGGCCCCAGCCACCCACCCGGCGATCCGGTCGATGACGTCCATCGCCGGGAGGATACAGAGGCCGTCAGGCCCTCATGACGAGTTCGGCGCCGTCCTCCGTGGACTGGGCGTCCAGGACGGCCTCCGCGAGGACCTCCTCGAGCTCGCTCTCGACGCACACGGTGACGCCGGACCGTTCCAACCGGGCGTCCCACGGGGATGGCTCCTCCGTGAACGCGAGGGCCAGGGCTACCTCCCCCTCCGCCGTGTGCGTGCGCTGGATGCGCAGGGCGGCGTCACGCGGCGCGCCGACCTGCTCACGGATCGAGACTATGACCGCGGCAGCGGCCTCGGTGACCTGCATGGCTCCTCCTTCTCGCGCCCGATGTCCCCTTACACGGCGCAGAGGGGTCTCAAACGTTCCCGGTGTCCACAGCCTGTGGAGACTTTGTGAACGATTTCACAGGCATGGACGGATTTAGCCAACGCCGATAGGATTTACTAGGACACGGCAAGAGAGGACACGGCTCCCATGGCGAAGACCCCCCTTGAGATAGACCCCCAGGGCTCCTACGAGCAGCGTTGGGGCTGGCACGACCCAGAGAACTACGTCTTCAAGCCCTCGAAGGGGATCGACCAGACGAAGGTCGAGGAGATCTCCTTCATGAAGTCCGAGCCGAAGTGGATGCGCGACTTCAGGCTGAAGTCCTTCGAGCGATACGTCCGTCGGCCGATGCCGAACTGGGGAGCCGATCTGTCCGGCATCGACTTCGACGACATCTACTACTTCCTCCGCGCGACCGACAAGCCCGGCCGCACGTGGGACGAGGTGCCGGCCGATATCAAGAACACGTTCGACCGCCTGGGGATCCCCGAAGCCGAGCGCGAGTACCTGGCCGGTGTCTCGGCCCAGTACGAGAGCGAGAGCGTCTACCACTCCGTGCAGGAGTCGCTGACGAAGCAGGGCGTCATCTTCATGGACATGGACTCGGCCATCCGCGAGGTGCCGGAGCTCGTCCAGAGGTACTGGGCCACGGTGATCCCTCCGAACGACAACAAGCTCGCCGCCCTCAACTCGGCCGTGTGGTCCGGCGGCTCCTTCATCTACGTCCCCCCGGGCGTGAAGGTCGACGTGCCGCTGCAGGCCTACTTCCGCATCAACGCGGAGAACATGGGCCAGTTCGAGCGCACGCTGATCATCGCCGACGAGGGCTCGTACGTTCACTACGTGGAGGGATGCACGGCGCCTGCCTACACGTCCGCGTCGCTGCACTCGGCCGTGGTCGAGCTGATCGCGCTGCCCCACTCCCGGATCCGCTACACCACGATCCAGAACTGGGCGGGTAGCGTCTACAACCTGGTCACGAAGCGCGCGGTCGCCCACGAGAACGCCGTCGTGGAGTGGGTCGACGGCAACATCGGGTCCAAGGTCACGATGAAGTACCCCGCCGTGGTGCTCGCCGGACGGAAGGCGCACGGAGAGGTGCTGTCCCTCGCGATGGCCAACCGCGGCCAGCACCAGGACACGGGAGCCAAGATGACCCACGCGGCTCCCGAGACGTCGTCCACGATCATCTCGAAGTCCATCTCGAAGGACGGGGGCCGGACGTCGTACCGCGGCCTCGTGAAGGTCGAGGAGGGCGCCTACAAGAGCCGGTCGAACGTGGTCTGCGACGCGCTCCTGATCGACGACGAATCGATCTCGGACACCTACCCCTACATGGACATCCGCGAGGAGGACGTCTCCATCGGCCACGAGGCCACCGTGGCCCGCATCGGCGACGACCAGATGTTCTACCTGCAGAGCCGCGGGATCCCCGAGGCCGAGGCGGCCGCGATGATCGTGCGCGGGTTCATCGAGCCGATCGCCAAGTCGCTCCCTATGGAGTACGCGGTCGAGTTGAACCGGTTGATCGAGCTCGAGATGGAAGGCTCGGTCGGCTAGCACCCGACGGTTCCCGATCACCCCCAGGACCGGCCTTCGGGCCGGTCCTTCCTCATCCGACTCCTCCTCGGGTAGGAGGCGGGTCCCGCCGGACGGCTGATGGAACCCGGCGTTCGTCTCCCTACGGTGACCTCACGGACACGCAAGGAGGTGCCATGGAGACGAAGCAGGGGACGCGGATACCGATCAGCGTCCGGGGACTGACGAAGCGCTACGGCAGCCGGATCGTGGTGGACGACCTCTCCTTCGACGTGGAGGCGGGGACCGTGACCGGGTTCCTCGGCCCGAACGGCGCGGGGAAGTCGACCACGATGCGCGCGGTGGTGGGCCTGGTGGAGCCCGATGGAGGCGAGGCGAGGGTCCTAGGTCAGCGATACGTCGACCTCCGCGAGCCCGCACGGGTATTGGGGACGCTCCTGGACGCGGCGTACTCCGACCCCCGCCGGACCGGCCGGCAGCACCTTCGGCTGCTCGCGCGGGCCATCGATGTGGACCTGGCCAAGGCAGACCAGGTCCTGCGCCTGACCGACCTGACCGACGCGGCGGACCGGCGGATCAGCGGGTACTCGCTGGGCATGCGTCAGAGGCTGGCCCTGGCCGGAGCGCTCCTCGGCTCCCCCAAGGTGCTGATGCTGGACGAGCCCGCCAACGGACTCGACCCGGCCGGCATCAGGTGGCTGCGCCGGTCGCTGAAGACGTTCGCGGCGCACGGCGGGACCGCGTTCGTGTCCAGCCATGTGCTGTCCGAGGTCTCGCAGCTCGCCGACCACCTGATCGTCATCGATCGAGGACGGCTCGTCGCGCGGGGTGCGACGGAGGAGCTCACCCGGGGCGAGACGGATCTGGAGCGGGTCTTCTTCGACCTGCTGGCGAAGGGAGCGTGAACGTGATGATGAGGCTGATGGGAGTGGAGCTCCGCAAGCTGGTGACCACGAGGAGCACCTGGGGGATCGCGGCCGGGATGATCCTCGTGGTCGTGATGGGTGCCCTTCAGACCTCGGGTCACCCGAGCGAGGTGGGGCAGGCGCTCACGGAGCGACAGTTCTGGTTCCTGGCGGTGATCAACGGCTCGATCTTCCTGGCCATCCTCGGCGTCAAGTTCGTGACCGACGAGTTCAGGTACCAGACGATCGTGCCGACGCTGCTCGTGACCCCCCGGCGGGGGTCGGTGGTGGCCGCGAAGCTGGCGGTGATAGCCGCCTCGGGCGGTGCACTCGCCGTCCTGGCCATGGGAGCGGCGGTGTCGGCGGCCCTACCGGACGTGGGCCGGGCTCCCACGGGAGCCGAGCTGCGGTCGCTGCTGCTGTTCGGGGTCGGAGGCGCCCTATGGACGGCGATCGCAGGGGGAGTGGGGTTCATCGTCAAGCACCAGACCGGCGCGGTCGTCGGAGCGATCGTCTGGGTGCTCCTGGGCGAGCAGCTCATCGGCTCCACGACCGAGGGGCTCGGTGATGCTTTGCCGGTCGGGGCGCTCGGGACCTTCGCGGTGACGACGCAACCGGGTCCCGCCCTGGCGGCCGCGTCCATACTGTTGGCGTACACCGCCGCGGCGGTTGCTGCGGCCACCGTGATCATGCGTCGTCGCGATGTGGTCTGACCGGATCGAGGAACGGGAGCTTCCCGACAACGCTCGCAGACGGACGATAGCGGCCGACCTCGCGTTGGTCGCTATCGTTCTGTTCGTCGAGGCTGGGCCCGTCGTAGGAGGGCTTCCCCCGTGGGGTCCGGGGGCGCTCGATGCGATGGCGGTGATCGCCGTGGCGGCGACATCGCTCCCCCTCCTCGCCCGCCGCAGATCCCCCGCCGTCGTCCTGGCCGTGGTGATCGCATCCGTGACGGTCGCACCGCTGCAGGGTTTCGGGGTCCTCGTTGCCTTCTACAGCGTGGGTGCTTGGACGCGCAGCTCCCGGCGCTCCGCGGTGGTCGCGGCGGTCGGTGCCCTGGCCACGGTCGTGGCGGGCGTGCTCACCCGCGATGTGGGGGTTCCCTTCGAGGCCGCGGTGGGGCTGGCCATCTTCGCTGTGGCCTGGTACCTGGGGGTGCTCTCCCACGTCCGGCGCAGGTACACGATGGTGCTCGAGGAGCGTGCCCGCAGCCTCGAGGCGGAGCGTGAGGCGGACCGGCGCCGCGCCGCGGTAGAGGAGCGGACGCGGATCGCGCGGGAGCTCCACGACATCGTCGCTCACCGCGTGAGCCTGATGACGGTCCAGGCGGGAGCGGCGGGTGCCGTGATGGACACGGACCCCCGAGCGGCGCGTGAGGCCATCGGAGCCGTGGAGACGGCCGGACGTGATGCCCTCGCCGAGCTCCGCCAGCTCGTCTCGGTCCTGCGGACGGACGACGAGGCGGACGACCCCCTCACGCCGGACCGTGGCTTGTCGGACGTGCCGCAGCTCGCCGCGGACATGCGCGAGGCGGGCCTGGAGGTAGAGGTGAGGGTCGAGGGTGAGCCTCAGGGTGTCGGCGAGTGCCTCGACTCCTGCTCCTACCGGATCGTCCAGGAGGCCCTGACGAACGTCCTGAAGCATGCGGGACCACACGCGGAGGCGTCGGTCACAATCCGCTACCGCCCGCAGGACCTGCAGATCGAGGTCGTCGACACGGGCGACGCGGCGCCGGCGGGTGAGGCGCCGGGGTACGGCATCATCGGGATGTCCGAGCGGGCGGCGGCCTTCGGAGGGAGCGTCCACGCCGGCCCGCGTCCGCAGGGTGGGTTCGAGGTCCGGGCGCAGATCCCGCTCGACGGGAGCCAGCCCTGATCCGCGTCGTGGTCGTCGACGACCAGGAGCTCGTCCGGGCCGGGTTCCGGATGATCCTCGGAGCGTCCGCAGACATCGACGTCGTCGACGAGTGCGGGGACGGCCGCGCGGCGATCGAGGCCGTCCGGCGGTGGCGCCCGGACGTCGTGCTCATGGACATCCGCATGCCGGAGCTCGACGGACTCGCCGCCACCGAGATCATCATGCGCGAGATGGACCCCCCGCCTCGGGTCCTGATCCTCACCACCTTCGATGCCGACGAGTACGTGTACCGGGCTCTGCGGGCAGGTGCGTCCGGGTTCGTCCTGAAGGACATCCCACCCCCCGAGCTAGTGGCCGCGATCCGGACCATCGCATCGGGGGACGCGCTGCTCGCGCCCGCCATCACCAGTCGCCTCGTCGCGCGGTTCGCGCACCAGCTCCAGATCGAGTCCCAGCGTCCTCCCGAGCTCGAGCTGCTCACCGAGCGTGAGCTCGAGGTGCTCCGCGCGGTGGCGGACGGCAGCACGAACAGCGAGATCGCCGACCGGCTGCACGTGAGCCCCACGACCGTGAAGACCCACGTCTCGAGCGTGCTCGCGAAGCTCGGGTTGCGGGACCGGGTGCAGGCCGTCGTCTACGCCTACGAACACGGGGTGGTCACGCCGGGAGGTCAGCGCGGCTCGAGCACGTAGATCGGTATGTCGCGACCCGCCCGCCCCAGGTAGGTGTTCATCGCGGGCCACGCCCGGACCAGGTCCGGCCATATCGTCTCCCGCTCCTCGGACGTGGCCGGCCGCGCCCGCACGGAGACGGTCCGACCTCGGACGACGACCTGGGCGTCGGGGTTGGCGGAGAGGTTGAGCACCCAGGCCGGATGGTGCGTCTGTCCGAAGTTGGTCCCCGCCACCGCCCAGCCGCCCCCCCGGACCGATACGTAGAGCAACGGGGTCCGGTACCGCTGTCCGGACCGACGGCCCACGTGCTCGAGCATCAGCGTCGGGACGAGGAGATCGGCCACGTGCACGCGTCCGCCCGTCAGGCGGTGCAGGAGGCGGTCGAGTGGAGGCGCGATGCGCTTCATCAGGTTCGCGAACCACACCCGATGACCGGCCGACCTCAGTGCGCGCACCAACAGCGGCATCCGCGAAGGGTACCGCCTCCCGGTCGCTATGCTCGACGCGTGACGAAGCGGTCCTACGGGCAGTTCTGCGGCCTCGCGAAGGCACTCGACATCGTGGGTGAGCGGTGGACGATGCTGATCGTCAGGGACCTGGCCCTCGGCCCCCAGCGGTACACCGACCTGCTCGCGGGGCTCCCGGGCATCGGGACCGGGCTGCTCGCCCAGCGGCTCCACGCCCTCGAGGAGGCGGGCCTCGCCCGTCGCGGCGAGCTCCCGGCGCCGGCGAGCGTTCCGGTGTGGGAGCTGACCGACGAGGGACGTGAGCTGGCCGACGCCCTGCTGCCCCTCTCGGTGTGGGGGGCGAAGCGCCTGGGGCGGCGTCGCCGCGGGGAGCTCTTCCGGGGAGACTGGCTGCTGCGCACCCTGTGGGCGAACTTCTCCCCGGACGCGGCGCGCGGGGTACGCGACGTCTACGAGTTCCGCGTGGAGGGGGAGACGGTCCACGTGGTGGTGGACGACGCCACGATGGACGTCCGACGAGGTCCGGCTCCCGTACCGCCGGACCTCGTCGTGACGACCGATATCGCCACCCTCCTCGACGTGGGCGTCGGACGGCTCGACCCCCGGGAGGCGCGCGCCTCCGGCCGGACCATCGTCGACGGCCCGCCGGAGGTCCTTCGTCGCTGCATGGAGATCCTCGGCCCCCGGAGGACGGAGGTCGCGGGGAGCCGGCCTCAGCGCGGGCGGTAGACGTTCACGGTCTCGTCGAGAGCGAGGACCGACGGGTCGCCTCGCCCGGTGGCGGCGAGCACGAAGGCCAGCGGGTCGCCTTCCACGCGCCGCCCCCCGCCGTTGATCGTCACCTCGTCGAGACCGTCGAGCGCGAGCGTGGCCGGACCCCAGCCCTCGCCGGCGAGGATGTCCGAGACGTGGACGACCGACGCCTTCAACCCGTCGTCCAGCCGCTCCGGCATCCCGAGGGCGTGACGGATGTCCAGCTCGTGGACGAACGCGTCGTACCAGAGGGCCTCGACGCCTACGCCGATCGAAGAGGCGACGCCGCCGGGGGCGGGGGCCGCCCAGGTGCGGTCGTCCAGGCTCTGCATCATCGGGCGGGCGATGTCCCGGGCCTTGGCGAGCTCGTCCGCGACCTCCTGCGGCGAGCGGTCGCGGCGGGCCGCGACGAGGCGGTCGATCGCGTCGGGGGCGGCGAGGTCCCCGGCCCGGCCCTCGACCACCTCGGTCATCGTGCCGGCGACGTGGGAGGCGATATCGCGGATCGTCCACCCGTCGCACCGGGTGGGCGTCTCCCACTGCTCGTCGCTCAGGGACCTGACGAGCGACTCGAACTCTCCGAGCTGGGCGTCGAGGCCGGCTACGACCTCCTCGCGCGGAAGCGGCATCGCATCCTCCTGGGTCGGTGGCTTCTACTTCCTGATTCTGAAGTATCGACAACCGGGAAGTAAAGCCCTGCTAGCCGCGGTGCTCCGGGAGGAGGCAGGCCCCGCCCTCCGAGAACCCCTGAGCCCCCACGCCGAGCCCCCGGTTGAACCGGGACAGGAGGTTCTCGGTGGCGATCGTCGCGGTCAGCTCGACCAGCTGGCGTTCGTCGAGTTGCGCCCGGAGCTCCGCGAACAGATCGTCGGGCACGTCAGCGGGCGACCGGCTGAGGGCTTCCGCGTAGCGGAGCACGGCCCGCTCGAGGGGGGAGAAGGCCTCGCTCGCCGGATCCCCCACGGCGAGCAGCTTCTCCTCACTGAGGCCGGTCGCCCTGACCAGGGCGGAACCGAAATCCAGTCACCAGGGGCATCCCACGATCGTGGACACCTTCGCCCGGGCGAGCTCGCGCAGGTCGAACGGGACGGACCGCGATCTCAGGAGCGCGCGTTCCAGCAGGCCGTACGCCTGCATGACCGACGGAGAGTGGGCGAGGAGCTTGTAGGGCTCCAGCACCTCGTCGCGTCCCATCAGCTTGCGGGTGACGCGCCGCCCGATCAGGTACGTGGCCTTCACGAGCAGCGGGGCTCCCTTGGGCTCGACGCCTCTGATCCTGGCCATGGTCTCCTCCCGGACCCAGCGTAGCTCGCCCCGTTTGGCTCGAGCCACGCCTGGGCACACGTCACCCATGCCCGACGCCGGCGCGCCCCCGGAGCAGAGCCCCGACCGTACCCCCGGCATCGGGAGCACCGACGACCCTCCGGTCCCGCCGGCCACCGCGTCCTCGCCGCTCGAGCTGTCCGGTCCGGACTGGAGGCAGACCCTCAAGCGGACCGTCCAGCAGATCGTGGAGGACAGGGTCACGATCGTGGCGGCCGGGATGGCCTTCTACTGGTTCTTGGCCGTCTTCCCCGCGATGCTCGCGCTCGTCGGGCTGTCGGGCCTGGTGGGAGCCGCCCGGGGGACCGCCTCGTTCGTCGACGAGTCGCTGCGGGCGGTGCTCCCGGGGGACGCGGCCGAGGTCCTGACGGGAGCCCTGGGCGACCCTTCCGAGGACACCGGGAAGGCGTCCGCTCTCGCCGTCGCCATCGGACTCGTGGTCGCGTTGTGGTCGGCCTCCACCGGGATGGTCGCGATGCAGCTCGGCCTGGACATCGCCTACGACGTGCCGTTGAGCCGGACCTTCCTGGGGAAGAGGGTCCGGGCACTCGCCCTCATGGTCGCCACGCTCGTCCTGGGCGGTATCGCGACCGCGCTCATGGTGTTCGGACAGCCGCTGAGCGACTGGTTGTGGGAGCGGGTCGCGTTCGGACCCGTGATCGGCATCGCCTGGCACGTCTTCCGCTGGGTGGCTGCGATCGGGGCGGTGACGTTGCTGTTCGCCGTCTTCTACTACGTCGCTCCGAACCGTCCCTCCCCGAGGTGGCAGTGGGTGAGCCCGGGCGGGGTCATCGCCACGCTCGTGTGGGTCGCGGCGTCCGCCACCTTCTCGCTGTACGTCCGCAACTTCGCGAGCTACGCGCAGACGTACGGGTCGCTCGCGGGGGTGGTCGTCCTGATCCTCTGGCTGTTCATCACGGCGCTGGCCGTGCTCGTGGGCGGGGAGATCAACGCGGAGCTGGAGCGCCAGAGCGCGATCAGGTCCGGCGAGACCAGCGATCCCGCGGCGGACGCGAGCGACGCTCAGCCGGCCTCCTGATCCTCCACCACCTCTACGGCCCCGTCCGGCGCCGGATCCTCCTGCTCCTCGACCTCGTCGGGGCGTCCGGTGACCGCGTCCTCCTCCCGGCCGAGGTCGGCCGACCGCTCGATGCGGTCGACCACGTTGTCCATCGACGTGCCGGCGGCCTCCTCCACCTGCTCCCCGCGCTCGCTCAGGTCGTCACCCCTCCTCGCCATCGGGACCTCCCTGGTCCTGCACCGCGGTGACCCCGCGCCCGTCCCCACCCTCGGCAACCTGCCCGTCGGCCGGCATCTCGTGGCTGCGCTCGATCGTGTCCGGCGTGCCGCCGTCCTGCTGCATCTGCTCGTCGACCGCGTCGGACGCCTCGTCGAGCTTGGCGTCCAGCTCCTCGGCGGCCGGGCTCTCGTTCCCTCTCTCCATCTGACACCTCCGTGGTCTCGCGGGAGCCATACCCCGTCTCCGTGCGCGACGATCCTCCCGGGTGTTCACTTGGACGATGCTCCGGCTCGTCGGCCTGCTCACCGCCCTGGTCATCACGGCATGCACTCAGGCCCGAACCCCGTCGCGCCCGACCGCGAACCCCTCTCCCACGGTCGTGGCCGGTCCGGCCACCACGGCCCCCGAGCCGTCGGTGGCCCCGGAGCCGACCCCTCGCCGGACCATCGCCCCCGACCGCTTGACCTTCGCGGTGATCGGCGACTTCGGGACCGGCGACGACCCGCAGCTGCGGATCGCGTCGGCTCTGCGCGCACGGAGGTCCGGGCTCGACGCGCTCGTGACCACGGGGGACAACATCTACCCCGACGGGCACCCAAGGAGGTTCGAACGGGCGTGGCACGGTCCGTACGGATGGGTGGAGGAGGCCGGGCTCGAGGTGGTCGCATCGCTCGGCAACCACGATGTCCAGACGGACGGCGGCCGCCCGGTGATGCAGCTGATGGGGATGCCCGCCCGGTGGTACGAGCGCGAGCTCGGACCCGTCCGGTTCTTGGTCCTGGACGCGAACCGCCCGCACGACCCCGAGCAGCTGCGCCACCTGCGCGCGGCGCTCGCCGCGCCGTCAGCCGCCTGGACCGTCCTCGTCTTCCACCAGCCGGTTCACAGCTGCGGACGCCACGGGAGCACGCCGGCCCTGCGCGCTGCGTGGGAGCCCGTGATACGGGAGGGCGGGGCGGACCTGGTCCTGAACGGGCACGACCACAACTACCAGCGTTTCGCGCCGATCGACGGTGTGCCCTACGTGGTGACCGGGGGCGGCGGAGCCGGCCTCTACCCGGTCGGCGGGTGTCCCGAGGGAACCCCGGCCCCGGAGGCCGCAGCCGTGACCCACCACTACCTGTGGGTGACGGCGACGCCCGGGTCGCTGGAGCTGGAGGCGGTCGACGCGAGCGGGTCCGTCTTCGACAGCTGGACCCGCTCGCGTGAACGCGCGGCCGCCTGACGTCAGGGAGCCGACCAGATCAGGGTGCCGGGCCGGTACGCGGCCGCGGAGCCCTGGAACCATTCCTCGACGAGCTCGAGCCGCGCCGCGACGATCTCGGCCGACCCGTCGCCCGTCAGGTCGTCCCCGTAGAAACCTAGGACCATCTTGCCGGGCTCCCGCGGCGCTTCCCACAGCGGGGTGAAATCCGTGCCGCGGCGGATGCTGATCCCATCCGCCGTCGTGAGTCCCGCGTCCTCCGTGCCGTCCCCGTCGGCGTCCGCGCCTATCGGAACGGGGAGACCGTCGCCCGGCGCGAGCTGGTGGGTCCATAGCGGCAGGCCGCCCCGGCCGTTGAGCATCCGCACGAGCACGTCCGCTCCTTCTTCGGTGAAGACCACGTCCGCCACGAGCGGATCCCAGATCCCGTCGCCGGTCACGTCGTGCACGCAGACGCAGAACATGACCCAGGCTCCCTCGGAGGCCACGTAGTGGACCGGCCCCCAGATCGTCTCCCCGGTCGCCCCGGACCACGCCGTCAGGACCGAGCCGCCCTCGGGCGTGTTCACCTGGATCAGGTCCGTCCCGCCGTCGCCGTCGATGTCGCCGGCGAGGTCGATGTAACCCACGTCCGGACGCGACCACAGCTCGGCTCCCGTGCGCCCGTCGTACGCGATCCGCGATGGACCCCCGTCGTGGAAGGTCTGGAGGGCGATGTCGGGGGAGCCGTCGCCGGTGAGGTCGCCGACGGACGAGTAGACCTGCCCGCTGGGGATCCGCCTCGCCCACCACGGGGTGCCGGCGACCGAGACGGCGGCCAGGGCCCCCGTGTCCCAGGATCGACCCGACATCGTGAACACATCGGCGAGTCCGTCTCCCGACACATCCCCGGCCGGGACGGCCCAGGGCAGCGCGTCCACCCCGGCCGCCGCGACGCGGCCGACCTCGAGCCCGGTCGACCCCTCGAGTGTCCGGCCCACGAACAGGTCGGAGTCGGTCACCAGCGTGGAGCTGTCGATGAAGGCGCCGTTCATGGTCCCGACCCACACGTCCGGACGGCCGTCCCCGGTGGCGTCCGGCATGACGCGGAGGCTGGCCACGAACTGGACGTCGCTGCCCACTCCACCCAGGTCCGACCAGGACCGCAGGTCGGCTCCACCGAGCGTGGTAGTCCACCGCGCCGCGCCGTCCGACCCGTCCAAGAGCGAGACCCGCTGCACGAGCGCGCGCGGCCCGTCGGCGACGGGCGTCCATTCGTAGGACACGGCCAGCACCTCAGCCTCACCGTCGTCATCGAGGTCGACCGCGGTCGCGAACGGGGCCCCTGCCTTCGCCCACAACGTGGCGCCATCGGTCCCGCGGAGGGCGACGAGCCTGGGCGAATCGCCTCGCCATTCGAAGGCCAGGGCGTCGTTCGCGCCGTCCCCGTCGAGGTCCCCCGCGCGGTACGGGAAGACGAAGTCCGGCGAGGGGAGCCCGGCGTCGGCGGCCAGCACCCGCGCCTGGAGGCGGACGAGCTCCGCCCGGCTCGAGATCCGTCCGCGGGACGCCGCGAGCTCGGCCAGCGCGGGGCTAGCGGTGTCCCGCCACTGCGGGGAGGCCACGGACGGCATGGAGCGCCCATCCGGTAGAGGTGGGGCGACGAAGGACCGAGCCGGCGCAGGCGTCCCGACCGCCAGCGCCATCCCGAGCAGGAGCGGAACGAACCTACGCAGCGACGGCATATGCCACCCCTTTCGACGGTCGCGATAACCCCCGGTTGGAGGGTTCTGCGGCGTGGGTTGTCCCCCTCCCCACCTGCGTGACAAGTTAGTGTCATGAGACGAAGCCACCAGAGGGGCGAGCGATGGGTGTGTTCGAGGCCGTCGGTCTGAGCGAGCTGGAGGAGCAGGTGTACGCCGCGATGGTCGAGAGGCCCCGGACGACCCTGCGTGAGCTCGCCAAGGCTTCGGGGCTCCCGACCGGACAGCTCCAGCGTGCCCTGCTGCAGCTGCGCGACAAGGGGTTCGTGACCGAGACCGCTACCAGGCCGCCGGAGTACGTCGCCGCGCCTCCCGAGTCGGCGGTCGAGGTACTCGTACATCGAAGAGAGGAAGAGCTGCACCGGGCGAGGGTGGCCGCGGCCGAGCTCGCTCAGCGGCACCGCGCCGCCTTCGAGCGCGCCCGGACCGGCGACCTGCTCGAGATCCTCACCGGACCGGAGGCCAGCGCGCAGCGGTTCCGGCAGTTCCACGCGGCGGCCCGGGAGGAGGTCCTGGTGATCGACCGCCCGCCGTACGCGGTGCATCCTCGACCGTCGGACGAGGGGGCGTCGGACCGCGACCTAGTGGAGCGGGGGGTGAGGCTGCGTGCGATCTACTCGCGGGAGGCGGTCGAGATGCCCGGCCGGCTCCCGGTCATCCTCGCCGGCGTGGCCGCGGGAGCGGAGGCACGGGTCCTGGCCGACGTCGCCACGAAGCTGGTGATCGTGGACCGCCGGGTCGGGCTCATCCCGCTCAACCTGCAGACCCTCGGTGTGGAGGACGC
The DNA here is from genome assembly GCA_035540895.1 of Actinomycetota bacterium. Classification (NCBI taxonomy): domain Bacteria; kingdom Bacillati; phylum Actinomycetota; species Actinomycetota bacterium. Next base: position 20,687 of record DATLFR010000024.1, read on the forward strand.
CGTCGTCGTCCATGCGTCGTTCCTCCTCCACGCCCTGGTGATGCTGTTCGAGTCGCTCTGGGAGAAGGCGGTCCCCCTGTCGGCGCCGTCGGGTCCGCCCGGTCCGGACGGCGACCGGTCCGGCGACGAGGTCCTCCGCCTCCTCGCGGCCGGGCTGAAGGACGAGAGCATCGCTCGTGCCCTGGGGATGTCCCGGAGCACGGTGGCTCGCCGGGTGCGGGAGCTGATGGACGAGCTGGGAGCCAAGACCCGGTTCCAGGCCGGCTCGCTGGCCCAGCAGCAGGGGAGGCTCGGCTAGCTCACCGCTTGCGCGTGCGCGGGCCCCGTCGCGACGAGGACCCCGCCCGCCGCTTGCGTCCCTGGGCCGCCTGGCCTTCGGGCGCGGGCTCGTCCGCTGCGGCCTTGGGGGTGGCGGCGCGGACGAGGTAATCGCCCGTCTCCTCGTCCCACGTCATCTCGACCAGCCCCCGGGTCTGCGCGGCCTTCACGAACTGCAGGAAACCTCCGTACCCGAACCGCTTCTCGCTGAAGCGGGGCTTGCGCTTGCGCATCTCGTTCTTGAGCCCGGCCAGCGGCGGGGGGGCGGACCCGTTCGCGGCGATCTCGGAGACCACCTCCCGCAGGAGATCGAACGACTCCTGCTCGGCGGGCGTCGTCCGGGCCAGGTCGACCTGGGGGTCGCCCTTCGCCGGTCCGTCGGTCACCTGGAGCACCTTGCGCTCGGCTAGGTCCTGCAGGAGCTCGCCGAAGCTGCGGAACCCGTACTCCGACTCGTCGAAGGTCGGGTCCTTACGCAGGAGCGTCCGCTTCAGGTGGGAGCCGAGGACCGTGTCCGACGATCGCTTCAGCCCGGCCAGGGTCCGCGTTATCCGGACATCGAGGTCCTCCGGCTCCATCCTCTTGGCCGGCTGCTCGTCCGGTTCCGCTTTCGCCGCCTTCTCGGGCTGCCGGCCGCGGTGACGGCGCCTCGGCTGGACGCCCGCGAGGCGGTCGTAGAACAGGAACTCATCGCACGCGGGCGGGAGCAGGTTCGAGGTGGAGCCCTCTATCCCGATCCCGAGCACCTTGCGGTTGTGCTCGCGAAGCTTGTGGACGAGCGGCGTGAAGTCACTGTCCCCCGTGCAGATCACGAACGTCGAGATGTACGCGCGTTCGCTGGACAGCTCCATCGCGTCCACGGCCAGCTTGATGTCGGCCGCGTTCTTCCGGGCCATCCCCATCTTCTGCGGGATCTCGATCAGCTCGATGTGGTGTCGGGTCAGGTCGCGCCGGTCGTCGGAGAAGTAGGACCAGTCGGCGTAGGCGCGCCGCACGACGACCCGCCCCCGCTCGGCGAGGGCGTCCGCGATGGGACCGAAGTCGAACGTCTGCTGCCCGAGGTGCTCCCGGGCGCCGATGGCGAGGTTCTCGTAGTCGATGAATAGAGCGATGCGTTCTTCGTCCATCCCGACACGCTACCCGTTGCCGCTACCGCGACGACACGCCCTGGACCGCCTCCCGGCGTGGGCGTACGCTTCGGCCGTGAGCGTGCGCGGTCGGGTGGGCGTGGTCGCGGGGTTGGGTGCGGTCCTCTTCGTCGTCTCGATGGTCGGGGGTGCCGTGAACGCCGGCGGGCCCCCTCACGGCTCCACCGCGGCGTGGAACGGATGGGGCGAGGTCGCCACCTGGTCGGCCTACATGGTCGTCGCGCTCCTCGTCGGGCTCCTCGTGATGGTGCGCCACCCCGGCAACGCCACCGGACCCGTGGCCGCCGCGGGCGGCGTCGCCGGGCTCCTGGCTCTGGCGGCGGACCAGTGGGCCGGGTACGCCCTGGTCGTCGCGCCGGGAGCGGTCCCCGGAGGGCTCGCCGCCCGCCTGGTCTCGCACCTGGCATTCGTCGGCTGCTGGGGGTTGCTCGCGGTGGTCCTCCCGGCCGTGTTCCCCACTGGGAGGCTGCTGTCGCGGCGTTGGGCGGTTCCGATATGGGTCGGCGTCGCGGGATGCTTCGCGTTCGGGCTCCTCGTCCTGCAGTCGGACGCCTTCACCGATGACGGCCTCCTGGGAAACCTCCCAGGGATGCGGAACCCGCTCGCGCCGCCTTCCATCCGGGGGTTGGTCGCCGCCCTGACTGGGTTCGGCATCTTCGCGATCTTCGGTGGGATGCTCGCCTCGGTCGCCTCCCTCTTGATGCGGGCGACGCGGGGGTCCTCGCGTGAGCGGGCACAGGTGCGCGTCGTCGCCTTCGCCGCTGCCTTGGCGGCGTTCGGAGGGATCGCGCTCGCCAACCTCATGAACGCACTCGACCCGGGATCCCTACCCCACGGGATCGTCTCGGCCTCTTCAGCGGCGCTGGGTCTGGTGGTCCCCGCCTCGCTCGGTGTGGCGATCCTCAGGAGACGCGTCTACGACATCGACCGGCTTATCAGCCGCACGGTGCTGTACGCGCTGCTCTCGTCCGGGCTCGCGGGAGCCTACGCGCTCGTCGTGTTCTCGGTCACGGCGATCGTCGGGGTCGGGGGTAGCGAGAGCGACCTGGGGGTGGCGGTGGGCACCCTCGTGGTCGCGGCGCTGTTCCGGCCCGTCCGGGCCCGCCTCCAGTCGTTCGTCGACCGTCGCTTCAACCGGAGCCGGTACGACGCCGCCCGGACGATCGAGTCGTTCGGCGCCCGACTGCGCGAGGACGCCGACGTGGAGGTGGTGCGGGCCGCGCTCCTCGACACCGTCACCCGGACGATGCAGCCTGCGATCGCCTCCCTCTGGCTCCCGGCTCCCGACGCGGAGCGGCACGGACGGGCCTCGGCGATCGCCCCGGGGACGGGCACCGGCGGCGCGGACCGCTAACGCCTGCGGACGGACCGGCCCGCGTGGCGCGCTCCGCCGGACCGCCGGCTGTGAACCCCCCGGCCCGCGTCTGCGCCGGCGCACCGGGCCACATGTGGCCGCTTCCGCCGGACCACGCTCGACCCACGGCCCTCCTCGCGCGTGCGCCGGCGCGTCCGGCCGCAGCCGCCCCCGATCCCCCGTCCGGGCGTGACGCCGTCGCCGGCTCCCGGCTCCCGCTTGTGAACGGATGCACGACCTGGACGGATTTGGCCAACCTCGATAGGATTTAGAAGCGACCGGGAGCCGCCCACGGCGTGACCGGGCGGCGGCGCCGGCTCCCCTACCACCACCGAGGTGCCATGACCGCGACGACCACCTACACCGATCCGCAGTGGGTCTCCGACCTGCGGCGACGAGCCGCCGAGGCCCGGGACCAGGCCGTCTACCCGTCCGGGCGGGAGGAACACTGGCGTTTCACCGACGTGTCCTTGCTCCGCCCGGAGCTCTACGACGCGACGCCCGCCGAGAGCGACCGCACCACGACCCCAGGGAAGGCGACCTCCGCGCTCGAGCTGTCCGGGCTCCAGTCGGCGGGTCGCGCGATCCACACCGACGCGTCGCTCGCCGAGCTCACGCTCTCAGACGAGGCGATGTCCAAGGGCGTCGTCTTCAAGCCGCTCGGCGAGGCCGTCCAGACGCATGCCGACGTCCTCGAGCCGCGGCTCGGCTCCCTGGTCGGCGCCAGCGACACCTTCACGTCCTGGTCGCTCGCCGACTGGCGCGGCGGGATGTTCCTGTACGTCCCCCGCGGGGTCTCGCTCACGGACCCGATCCAGGCCCTGCACTGGATCGACGCGGCGGGCACGGTGGTCCAGCCCCGGACCGTCGTCGTCGTGGAGGAGGACGCTCGCGTCGTCTTCAACGACCTATACGCCTCCAACGACCTGGACCGTCCCACGCTCGCCATGCCCACCGTCGAGCTGTTCGTGGGGCGGGGGGCCAACGTCGGCTGGGTCACCTGGCAGGACTGGGGATCGGGCGTCCGGCACCTGGCGCACGTGAAGGCGCAGCTCGACCGGGACGCGACCCTCAACACGCTGCTCGTGACGCTCGGCGGCGACTTCAGCCGGACGACGAAGGAGTGCGTCCTGGCCGGCGAGGGAGCCGAGAGCTACATGTACGGTCTGTACTTCCCGCACGGCGAGCAGCGCTTCGAGCACTGGACGGTCCAGGACCACGCGAGTCCCAACACGACGTCCGACCTGCTGTACAAGGGCGCGCTGACCGACACCTCGCAGGCCGTCTACTACGGGACGATCGTCGTCCGGCCGGGCTCGGCCAAGACGAACGCCTACCAGGCCAACCGGAACCTGACCCTGTCTCCGAGGGCGCGCGCGCTCACGAACCCGCAGCTCGAGATCCAGAACAACGACGTCCGGTGCACGCACGGCGCCACCGTCGGACAGATCGACGAGGACCACCTCTTCTACATCCAGAGCCGCGGCGTCCCCCGCGACGAGGCGGAGCGACTCGTCGTGTTCGGGTTCTTCAACGAGGTGCTCGAGCGCGTCACGTGGTCGGGCATGCACGAGCGGCTCGCCGAGGCGATCCGTCACAAGATGCTGGGAGCCGACCTGTGAGCGAGTGGGTGCGTGTCGCCTCGGTCCAAGACATCCCGGACGACGAGGCCTTCCAGGTGAAGGCGGGCGGCGACCTGATCGCGCTCGTCCGCTACGAGGGCGAGCTCTACGCCGTCTCGGACATCTGCACGCACGAGTACACGCACCTGTCCGACGGGTTCATCGACGGACCGTGCATCGAGTGCCCGTTGCACGGGGCGATGTTCGACGTCCGGACCGGCGAGGTGAAGGCGCTGCCCGCCACGAAGCCCCTCCGGACGTTCCCGGCCAAGATCGACGGCGACGACGTCTACATCCAGATAGGAGACCCCGCATGAGCCTTCTCGAGATCCATGACCTGCACGTGACCGTCGAGGACAAGCCCATCCTCCGCGGCGTCGACCTCGTGGTGGACGAGGGCAAGGTCCACGCGTTGATGGGTCCGAACGGGTCGGGGAAGTCGACGCTGGCGAGCGTCCTGATGGGCCATCCCGCCTTCGAGATCACGGGCGGACGGATCGTCTTCAAGGGTGAGGACATCACCGAGGACTCCCCGGAGGACCGCGCTGCCAAGGGGGTCTTCCTGGCCTTCCAGTACCCGGTCGAGGTCCCGGGGGTGTCGGTCTCGAACTTCCTACGCACCTCGATCAACGCCGTGCGCGGCACCGACGTCCCCATACGGGAGTTCATGCAGCAGCTGCGTGAGGCCATGGAGCTGCTCGGCATGGACCCCGACTTCGCGAAGCGCAGCATCAACGAGGGGTTCTCCGGGGGAGAGAAGAAGCGCAACGAGATCCTGCAGCTGGCGCTGCTCCGCCCCGCCCTCGCGATCCTGGACGAGACCGACTCCGGTCTGGACATCGACGCGCTGCGGATCGTGTCCGAGGCCGTGAACAAGGTGAAGGGTCCGGACATGGGGATCCTGATCATCACCCACTACACCCGGATCCTGAACTACATCACCCCCGACGTCGTGCACATCCTGCTCGGCGGTCGGGTGGTGCGGACGGGAGGTCCGGAGCTCGCCCACCACCTCGAGGAGGCCGGGTACGAGGCGATCCGCGCGGAGTACGGTATCGACACGGACGAAGCGGTGACGGAGAAGGCACAGGGATGACCCTGGACGTGGCGAGGGTCCGCTCAGACTTCCCGGTCCTCGGCCGGGAGGTCAACGGGCGTCCGCTCGTCTACCTCGACTCGGCCGCGACCTCTCAGAAGCCGCGGTCGGTCATCGACGCGATGACCGAGTACTACGAGCGGTACAACTCCAACGCCCACCGGGGCCTGCACGCGCTGGCCGCGGAGGCCACCGTCGCCTACGAGGCCGCCCGGGACAAGATCGCCCGGTTCGTCGGGGCTCCCGACGCGCGCGGGGTCGTCTTCACACGGAACACGACCGAGGCCATCAACCTCGTGTCCTACGCGTGGGCCCGGCGCCGGCTCGGCCCGGGCGACGAGATCCTCGCCTCGGTGATGGAGCACCACTCCAACCTCGTCCCGTGGCAGCTCGCCGCGGCCGATACCGGGGCGACGGTGCGCTACATCCCCGTCACCGACGGCGGCGAGCTCGACCTGTCCGACCTCGGGAGCCTGGTGACCGATCGCACGAAGTTGGTCGCGGTGAGCGGTATGTCCAACGTCTTGGGCACGATCAACGACCTGGGCCCCCTGGTCGAGGCGGCGCGCGCGGTCGGGGCGCTCGTCCTCGTCGACGGGGCGCAGCTCGTCATGCACACCCCTGTCGCGTTCACGGAGCTCGGCGCCGACCTACTCGCCTTCTCGGCCCACAAGATGCTCGGCCCCACGGGGATCGGGTGCCTCGTGGCCCGTCCGGAGCTCCTGGAGAGCATGGACCCGTTCCTGGGCGGCGGCGAGATGATCTCCGACGTGACGCTCGAGGGTTCGACGTGGGCGGACATCCCGTTCAAGTTCGAGGCGGGGACCCAGGCGATAGCCGAGGCCGTCGGGTTCGGCGCAGCGGTCGACTACCTGACCCAGCTCGGCATGGAGGCGGTCCGCGACCACGAGGTCGAGCTGTCCCGGTACGCGCTGAAGGAGCTCGGCTCGGTCGAGGGCGTCGTCGTGTACGGACCGCGGGAATCGGAGCGACGGGGCGCCGTGTTCTCATTCAACGTGTACGACGACCGCGGAGAGCTGATCCACCCCCACGACGTGGCCACGATGCTCGACCAGGACGGGATAGCGGTGCGGGCCGGACATCACTGCGCCCGGCCGCTCATGCGGCGTCTGGACGTGCCGGCCACGAACCGCGCGTCGTGCTACGTCTACAACTCGGAGAGCGACATAGACGCGCTCGTCGAGTCCATCGAGCGCACGAAGCGCTTCTTCATCGGAGGTTGAGGTGTCGGCCGAGGACCTGTACCGAGAGATCATCCTGGACCACTACCGGTCGCCGAGGAACAAGCGGCGAGGGGTGGAGGGCGCCATCGACGTGAAGCACGACAACCCGCTGTGCGGCGACGAGCTGCACCTGGCCGTGGACGTGCGCAACGGCGAGCTGTCCGACGTCGCCTTCGACGGCCGGGGGTGCTCCATCTCCCAGGCCTCGGCGTCGATGATGACGGAGGCCGTCCGCGGGAGGTCCGTCTCCGACGCCCTGGGCATCGCGGAGACGGTTCGGCTCATGATGCACGGCGAGTCGCCCTCCGACGACCTCGGCGACCTGATGGCGCTCGAGGGCGTGGCCCGGTTCCCGGTTCGCGTGAAGTGCGCCCTGCTCGCGTGGATGGCGCTGAAGGACGCGCTTGGACGCGTCGACGGACGGGGGGCCCCCGCATGAGCGAGGTGCAGATCCGAGAGGAAGAGGTCTGGGAGGCGCTGACCGCCGTCACCGACCCAGAGATCGGAGTCGACCTCGTGAACCTCGGCCTGATCTACGGCGTCGAGTCGGACGGCTCCCACGTGAAGGTGCGGATGACGCTCACCTCGATGGGTTGCCCGGCCACGGGGCTGCTGGAGTTCCAGGTGAAGGAGGCGGTGGGGACGGTCGACGGGGTCGAGAACGTCACCGTCGAGTTCACGTTCGAGCCCGCCTGGACCCCCGACCGGATGACGGAGGAAGGCCGGGACATGATGGCCGCGATGGGCTTCTGGTGAGCCCGTCGTGCGCGCCCTCCTCGTCCTGACGCTCGTCGCCCTGCTCCCCGCGTGCGGGGCCGACGGGTGCGAGATCCCGGTCCTGGTCGTCGAGCCGTCCGAGGTGCGGACGGGCGAAGAGGTGGAGGTCCGTCCGGACGGGTCCCTCTCCCCCTGCCACGACGAGCGGACGGACACGCTCTTCCGCCCGGTCCCGGCGGACACGTTCGAGCTGCACGTGATGCTCGTCCCCGTCCGGACCCGGACCGACGGCACGACGCTGCGCGAGGGGGAGCCGGTCACCTGGGGGACGGTCGGCTACGACGAGGAGATCGGCGACTTCACGTTCAAGCGGCCGCTACCGAACGGGCTCCCCCCGGGCGACTACAACGTGTACCTGCACGAGCAGCCGGAGTCGAGCGGGAAGCTGCGGATACCGCTCTCGGGCCCGGGTTAGCCGGCGAACCGCTCGGGCGCCTTGGGCGACTCCCGGAACCGTTCGACGAACCGCTCGGCGGCGTCGAGGGAGTCCTCGTCGACCACGCGGCACGTCTGCAGGCGGCCCCATGCCGTCAACGCGAGCTGGACGCCGCGCTCCAGCTCGGGGTACGGGGCGACGACCACCTTGTCCTCGTCGCCGAACCGGTCGTCCAGCGCCTCGGCCCTGTCCTCGGGGAGGTCCGGTCGGTACCAGATCACGATGTACCCGTGCTCCAGGGAGTGGACGGCTTGCACGACGGTCTGCGGTCCGGAGTAGTTCGCCTGAGGGGGCACGGTCTTCGGGAAGGGCTCGGTGTAGAAGCCGGCCGGTGTCCAGGCGGCCCAGTGGGGGCCGTGCGTCGGCGGCGAGGTCTCGTACTCGGGGTAGGCGGCCCCCGCGCTGAGGTGCTTGCGGTCGTCCTGCGTGGTTCGGAACTCCCGCAGGTCCGTGCATCCCGCCGCGGCCGCCAGCCGGTTGAACTCCTGCATCGCCCGACGGCTGTTGATCGAGCGCCACGCGAAGAGGCCGACGAGCACGAGCACGACCAGCGACGCGATCCCATACAGCTTCATCCGGCGCCGGCGCTCCGCCTTGCGGCGGCGCTCCTGCTGCGCCTGTCGGCGGTTCCGCCTCTCGGCGGACGCCGAGCTCTCCGCGGGCGGGGACGGCGCGTCGTCGGACGGGGGGGCGGCCACGGCCGGACGGTGCCCGGACGGCGGCCGCGCGGGCGGCCGCTTGCGCTTCCCCTTGCCCTTCTTCTTCTTGGCCATCGAGGGACCAGGATACGCAAACGGGCGTCGATACACTCGACTCAACGTGACGAGATCGTGGCGCCCCTGGGCGGTCCTCCTTTCCATCAGCTCGGGTCTGCTGCTGGCCGCGGCCGGCGACCCCCTGGGGTTGGCGCCCGTCGCCTGGGTGGCCCTGGCCCCGCTGTACGTGGCGATCATGAAGGAGCGTCGCCGCAGGTGGAGCGCGCTCTACGGCTTCGTAGCCGGGGTGGCGTACTTCTCCATCCATCTCAGCTGGATCTTCCTGTTCGGCTGGATGGCGTTCGTGGCCCTCGTGGCGGTGATGTCCTCCTGGTGGGCGCTCGCCGGTGTCCTGACGGGGGTGGTGCGGCGGCTCCCGCTCGCGCCGGTCCTGGCCGCGGGGATCTTCTCAACCGCCGAGCTGCTGCGCGACCGCGTCCCCTGGGGAGGGTTCGGGTGGGGGACCCCCGGCCTCTCGCAGGTCGCGGTGCCGGTCGTGCGTGGCCTGGCCCCGGCGGTCGGGGCCACCGGGCTCACCTTCCTGGTCGCGTTCGCGGGGGCGGTCCTCGCCGACCGCCTCCTCACCCGTCACCTGCCCTGGGCCAGCCTCATGCTCGTCTCGGCCGTGCTGGTGCTCTTCATAGGCGTCGACGCGCTGCGGTACGGATCGCCGGATGCGGGGGAGCCCGTCCGGGTGGCCGTCGTCCAGGGCAACGTGCCGCGTCCCGTTCTGCCGTCCTGGTCCGAACAGAGGGAGGCGGTGGTCCGCGGGCACGAGGAGCTGACCCGGACGCTCGTCGGACGCGCCGACGTCGACCTCGTGGTTTGGGGCGAGGACGCCATCGGCGAGGTCGTGACCGACGGGCTGGACCGTGCCTCCGCGCTGGCCCGGACCCTCGGCACGCCGATGGTGGTGGGGCGGTCCGAGGTCGTGCCCGAACGCAACGGCTTCTACAACGTCATGGATCACATCGACGCCTCCGGCCGCGTGGTGGACACCTACGCCAAGCGGCACCCGGTCCCGTTCGGCGAGTTCGTCCCGCTCGGGTTCCTGCGGCGGTTCGTGACCACGCTCGACCAGGTCCCCTACGACATGCTGCGCGGCGAGGAGTGGGTCGTGTTCGACGTGCGGACGCGATCGGGGAGAGTCGGCGTCGCCACCCCGATCTGCTTCGAGTCGGTCTTCGCCCGCGACGTGCGGGCTCTCGCTCGGAGGGGGGCCGAGGTGATGGTGTACTCGACGAACGACTCCTCGTTCGAGCGCACCTTCGCCTCTGAGCAGCACCTGACGCATGTCCGGATGCGGGCGGCGGAGCTGAGGCAGTGGGGTGTGCAGGCCGCCATCTCGGGGCATAGCGCGCTGGTCGACCCCAACGGTGTGGTGATCGAGCGGTCCCCCCTCTTCGTCCCGACCGTGGTCGAGGGCGTCGTGCAGGCGCGCGCGGCGTCCTCGCTGTACGCGCGGGTGGGAGACCTGTTCGCGTGGGGGTGGACGGCCGGGTCGGGGCTCGCGCTCGCCCTGTACGCGCTGGTCCTGGCTCGGGGGCGACGGCCCGTCGAGCAGGTCGAGGACCGCACCCAGCCGATGGCGCCGGTCGAGGGATAGCCCTGCGATAGATTCGGCTCATGCGCGTCGCCATAGGTTCGGACGAACGGACCCCGACCACGGATGCCGTGATCGAGGCGCTGCGGGAGCGTGGCCTGGAGCTCGAGCTCCACGGACCGATCGCTCCGGGCGACGACAGGCAGTGGGCGGAGGTATCGGAGACCGTCGCGCGGGCGGTGTCCGAGGGCCGGGCCGAGCAGGGCATCCTGTTCTGCTGGACGGGCACGGGGTGCTCGATCGCGGCCAACAAGGTCCCAGGGGTGAGGGCGGCGCTGTGCACCGACGCGGAGACCGCGCGCGGGGCCCGCCGCTGGAACGACGCGAACGTGCTCGCCATGAGTCTCCGGCTCGCGACCCCCATCCTCGCCCGGGAGATCGTCGATGCGTGGCTCCAGACCCGGGAGGTCGACCCCGATGAGGTCCCCAACATCGACCGGGTCCGACGGCTGGAGGAGGGAGCGTGAGCCAGCAGGCGGTCGACGCCGGGTTCAACGCCGTCCAGCAGAGGCGCGACGGCGCGGTCGTCTGGTCGAAGCGCGAGCACCGCTACCTCATCTTCTGGCTCACGGTCCACCCGAACGGCGTGGCCGAGTTGACGTGGGAGCTGGCGCTGGGGGAGTACTTCGTCGAGAAGGGGTTCACCTTCTCGGCCCAGGACGAGCTGTCCCTCTTCGTCTTCCCCACGACGGAGATCACGGGGACGATGGACGACGGGTGGCTCCAGAGGAGCATGGACCAGGTGACGGACCGGCTGCGCGGGATCGACCTGGCGCGCGGCGTGTAGAGGACAGGAGGGACGATGGCTGAGATCAAGGTCGGAGACCGCGTTTCGATCGATCCCCGCAAGGTGGGACAGGTGCGCCGGATCGGGACGGTGACGACGATCTCCCAGGGGATCTCAGGGGCCCGGTACACGGTGGCGTGGGACGCCGGGGGCTCATCGGTGTTCGCCCCGGGAGGAGGCAACCTGACCGTGGAGAGGTCGGGCTCCCGCAAGAGGTCGGCGGCGCCGAAGACGGCCGCGAAGAGGACGGGAGCCGCCAAGCAGACCACGAAGACGAAGACGACGAAGACGACGAAGACGACGAAGACGACGAACAAGAAGAAGGCCTCCAAGCGTTGATCCGCGTCGTCGCGTTCGCGCTGGCGCTCGTGCTCGCCGGTTGCTCGACCGACGAGCCGGCCCCGACCCCCCGAACGAGCGGCCAGCCGGGGCCGACCGAGGAGGTCTCTGAGCCCTCCCCCCCGGGGGAGCGGCCCGCTCCCCGGCTCGTCATCGGCTCGCCGGCCGAAGGCGAGGAGGTGACCCTGCCGATGCTGGTCGCCTACTCCGTCGAAGGCTTCGACGTCGGTCCGGGTGCTGGGTACCTCTCGGTCCGGCCGGGGCGGGGCGATCCCGTCCGGGTCGAGCTCGACGGACCCTCGGGCGAGGTGTCCATCGAGGATCTCCCGGAGGGGTCGTACGACCTGTCCTTCGCGCTCGCCCGCCGCGACGGCGTCGAGGTCGCCCACGCGGTCGTCCGGAGGGTGACGGTGGTTCAGCGGGGAGCGGGCGGCGGCGGGATAGGGTACTGACGATGGAGGCGACGCTGGCCGCGGCCACGCAGCTGCGCGTACTGGTGCGGTCCTCGGGGGTGGAGGGTGTCCCCGGGGTGCGCGTCCGACGGGCACAGGCGCGCGGTCCGGACGATCTCGAGCTGGTGGTCGAGGATCGCCGGGAGCCGGGCGACGAGGTCCTCGAGTCGCGGGGGATCCGGTTCTACATGGACGCCGCGACGGCCGCCGAGCTGCGGAACACGACGCTGGACCTGTCCGGGCGCGCCTTCGTGTTCACAGAGGCCTAGGCCCCGGGTCCCCCCTCCAACTCGGGGGGGTCGTCGCCCTCGAGCTCCTTGCGGCGCCGCTTCTCCTCCTCCCAGCGGCGCAGCGCCTCCTGCCGGCGGAGCTCGTAGACCTCGGCGTCGACGCTGCGCAGGAAGTCCGGGTCGGTGTCGGGTGCGCGCATCGGCGGGGCCGACGGATGCGCGCGCGGGAGGTTCGGGTCGGAGAAGGAGGCGTTCTCGGGCCGCCCGAGCAGCAGCCACGCGATCGGCCCGATGGGGGGGAACAGGAGGACGAGCAGGAGCCAGACGAGCTTGGGCAGCTCCCGGACCGCCGGGTCCGGTGATCGGATCACGTCGAACACGCAGTAGGCGGACAGCGCCACGAGCAGCAACCCGCCGAGCCTGAACATCAACATGGTCGACCTCCGCTCCGATCGTACCGCCTCATCCGCTCGACGAGGTCGGGCAGGGGGAGCTCGGCGAGGGACGTGACCACCAGGTCGGCCCGGTCGAGAGGGAGGTCGCGCGTGAGGGCGTGCGGGACCGCCACGCAGAACATGCCGGCGTCCTTCGCCGCCCTGATGCCGTTAGGCGAGTCCTCGACGGCGACCGCCTCCGCCGGGTCCACGCCCAGCCCCTCCGCCGCCGAGAGGTACAGGGCGGGGTCGGGCTTCACCACATCGACGTCCTCACGGCACCGCACCAGCGCGAAGCGGTCCTCGATCGCCAGGCGACGGAGGAACCCTTCCACCCACTCCCTCGGCGACGACGACGCGATCGCGACCGGGATGCCCAGGGAGTCGGCGTCGTCGAGCCACGCGCGGACCCCGTCCAGGATCTCGAGCCTCGCGATCAGCTCGTCCTGGCGTCGGCGTCTCATCCGGTCGATCGGCTCCCACTCGAGCGGACGACCGAGCGCCTGCTCGAGGTAGGACCGCTCGTCGAACGCGCCGTGCGTCCCGATGTTCTGCGTCCACGCGTCGAGCGGTAGCTCCACGCCGTGCTCGGAGTACACGTGCGACCACGACCGGAGGACCACGTCCTCGGTGTCCACCACGACCCCGTCGAAGTCGAATACGACCGCTCGAACCGCCATGTGCCATCCTGACACGGGGAGAAGATGACGAAGGTCGCGTGCATAGGGGCGGGTTCGTGGGGGACGACGGTCGCCGGGCTGATCGTGTCCAACGGCGTCGATGCGCTCCTGTGGTGCCGCCGACCCGAGCTGGCCGAGCAGATCAACTCGCTGCACATCAACGAGGACTACCTGCCCGGGCTGCGGCTCCCGGACGGCCTGCGCGCCTCGGCCGATATAGAGGAGGTCGCGAGCGGCGCCGACGTCATCGTGATGGGGGTGCCCTCTCACGGGTGGAGGACGACCCTCGCTCAGATCCGCCCCCACCTCCGGGGGGTCGACGCGGTGGTCAGCTTGACGAAGGGTCTCGAGGAGGACCGCAACGTCCGGATGAGCCAGGTGCTCGCCGAGGAGTGCCCGGACCTCCCGCCCGACCGGTACGCGATCCTGTCCGGACCGAACATCGCCCGGGAGATCGCGCGCCGGGAGCCGGCGGCGGCGGTCCTGGCATGCGCCGACCAGGACCGCGCCGAGCGCCTCCAGCGCATCTTCCATCAGCCCTACTTCCGGACGTACACCAACACCGACGTGGTCGGGTCGGAGCTGGGGGGCGCGATCAAGAACATCGTCGCGATCGCCGCCGGCATGGTCGACACGATGGGGTTCGGGGACAACGCCCGGGCCGCGCTGATGACGCGGGGTCTAGCCGAGCTGACCCGGCTGGGGGTGAAGCTCGGCGGGCAGCCCCTCACCTTCTCCGGCCTCGCCGGCGTGGGGGACATGATCGTGACGTGCATCTCGAAGTACTCCCGCAACCGCCGGGTCGGCAAGGAGCTCGGCAAGGGACGCAAGATCGCCGATATCACCGCCGAGATGAAGATGGTGGCGGAGGGGGTGAAGACGTCTCGCCCGATCCTGGAGCTGGGACGTCAGGTCGACGCGTGGATGCCGATCACCGAGGGCGTGGTGTCGGTGCTCTACGAAGGGGTCACGCCGCAGCAGATGGTCGTGGACATGCTCTCCCGGCCCCCCATCCCCGAGACGTTCGGCATCGACGGCGCCTAGGCCCGGGCCACCATGTGGAGGCGCTGGGAGCCGAGCTCGAAGGGCTCCCCGTCCAGCGTCGCGTACCCGGTCCACGACGTGAACCCCGCCTCGCTGAGGAGCTCGGTCAGCTCCCGGTACGTGTAGAGCCGGATGGACAGGCGGTCCGTACGCGTGTGGCCGGCGGTGACGAACGTCCACTCGGACTCGATCCGCCCCGACGCGTGGTCCCACTCCGCCTCCTGGACGAGGAGCGTGTCGCCGGACCTATCCCATCTCCGGGGCTCGAACCGCGGCAGCAGGGACTCGACGACGTGCGTGTCGATCAGCATCCGACCCCCGTCTCGCAGGGCCCGTCGGACCGCGGCTAGGAACGCGAAGTTCCCGTCGTCATCGAAGTAGCCGAACGACCCCCAGAAGCAGACGGCCGCGTCGAAGGCGTCCGTCCACGGGAGGTCTCGCATGTCGCGTCTCTCCCAGGTGACCTCGGACGGATGCGCCCTCGCCAGGGAGAGGAATCGCTCGGACCGGTCCACCCCGGTCACGCGGTGTCCGCGGGTGGCGAGCTCGACCGAGTGTCGCCCCGTCCCGCACGGGACATCCAGGACGTCGGCGGGGGCGTCCAGCTCGCACAGCCTCTCGATCGCGTCGACCTGGCTCCGCGTCTGCTCGGGCGTCCACATCTGGGGCTGCACGTCGCGCCAGGCCCCGTCGAAGAACGACTCGTACCAGTCCATCCGGTCAGGGTAGATCGCGGCGCCGGGGAGCGGCGTTCTGGCACGATGTCGGCATGCCACGGACCGAGGCGCTGCGCGACGCGCTCGCTCGCATGCGCCCACGCCACCTCGAGGACCTGAGGCGCCTCATCTCGGTCCCGAGCGTCTCGGCCCAGGGGACCGGCATCGACGAAGCGGTCGAGGTGGTGGTGGACCTGCTGCGGGAGCGAGGTCTCACGGCGGAGGTTCACCCCACGCCCGGGTTCCCGATCGTCACGGCGCACGGGGGAGCCGCCGACGCGCCGACGCTGCTGTTCTACGAGCACTACGACGTCCAGCCGCCCGAGCCCATCGACGCCTGGACGTCCCCGCCCTTCGAGCTCACGGAGCGCGACGGCAAGCTCTTCGGCCGCGGGGTGGCCGATACGAAGGGGCACCTGGTCTGCCGGCTCGCCGCGATCGACGCCGCCCGGGAGATCCATGGCGACGACCGGATCGGGTACAGGTTCGTGGTCGAGGGCGAGGAGGAGATCGGGAGCCCCAACCTCGACGCCTTCATCGAGGCGAACGCGGACCGGCTGCGGGCCGACGGGTGCATCTGGGAGTTCGGCGGCGTCGACCACGACGGGAGCCCGGTGATCTCTCTCGGTCTGAAGGGCATCGTATCCCTGGAGCTGCACGCCACCGGCCCCTCGTACGACGCGCACTCGTCGCTCGGGGCCGTGATCGACAACCCGCTCTACCGGATCAGCGCGGCGATCGCCTCCCTGCGCGACCAGACCGGGCGCGTCACCGTGGACGGCTTCTACGACGACGTGGTCCCGTTGACCGACCTCGAGCGCGCCGTGCTCGAGCGGTCCCCGGACCAGGCAGCCCTCATCAGCTCCATGTACGGCGTAGACGGGCTGCTGGGGTCCACGTCGGGCCCCGACCTCGTCCGTCGGCTGGAGGCTGCACCGTGCCTCAACGTGAACGGCATCTGGGGCGGGTACACGGGGAGG
>DATLFR010000025.1 GCA_035540895.1 Actinomycetota bacterium
GGGTGGACGTGGAACGCGCCGCCGGACACGGCCCCGCCAGGATCTCGGCAGCGAGCCGCCCGGCCCGGTTCAGGAACCCGATCAACAGGACCCCGGCCGCCGCCACGACGGCCTGCACGACGAGCCCCACCCCGAGCACCCGCAGGAGCCGGTCCGCCGGACCGGGGGTCGCGAGCTGCTCGACCAGCTCCATCAGGACGTAGCCGCCCGCCTGGACGCCGAAGAGGCGGCTCCACGTCCGGGCCCAGGCGCCGGACACCCACCCGCGGTGCCCCTGCACGAACCCGAACACGATCGAGGCGAAGATGGCCGCGCCGAAGGCCACGGCGACGAGGTTGGTCAGGGGAGCGAGGTAGCCGTGTCCCGTCTCCAGCAGCACCCGGTGGCGGTGCGCCGCATCGGGGAAGGCCAGGAGGTATCCGAGGTGGTGTCCCAGCACGAGGCCCGCGGCGGCCATGCCGCCCACGGAGACCACGCCGGCTGTGCGAGCCACCCTGGACATGACGGCCAGTTTATGGCGTCGGCGCACGCGCGGTCCCTAGGATGGCCCATGCCGACGCAGCGGACGGGCGACCCGGTCATGACGGTCCCTAACGTCCTGTCGGCCACGCGCATCGCGGTGACCCCGGTGCTGGTGTGGCTGATCGTCTCCGACCGGCGGATGGCAGCCACCGTGCTCGTCGCGGCGATGGGCATCACGGACTTCCTCGACGGCTACATCGCGCGGCACACCGGGACCGTGAGCGAGCTGGGCGTCCTCCTCGACCCGGTGTCCGACCGGATAGCGGTGATCGCGACGCTGGCGACGCTGCTGTGGACCGGGACGCTGCCGGCCTGGCTGGGCTGGCCGGTGCTCGCCCGGGACATCCTGCTGTCCGTGGTGTTCCTCGTGCTCGCGCGGTCCGGGTTCGGGAGCCCGAGGGTCAGGTGGGTGGGTAAGGCGGCCACCTTCCTGCTCCTGACCGCGCTGCCGATGCTCGTGCTGGCCGGACCGCCGGCGACCGCCTCGGGACCGCTGCGCCCAGCCGCCCTGGCCGTGTTCGCAGCCGGTGGGGTCCTTTACTACGTGGCCGCCGGCGCCTACATCCTCGACATCAAGGGATGGTTGAGGGCCCGCCGAGCCGCTCGGGGATAGCCCGGACCACCCCCGGGTAGAATCACATCGATGAGAGGGTGGCGCGCGTGAAGGCGGTGATCATGGCCGGCGGCCAGGGCACGCGGCTGCGTCCCCTGACGTCGAACCAGCCGAAACCGATGCTCCCGATCGTGAACCGTCCGATCATGGAGCACATCATCAACCTCCTACGCCGGCACGGGATCACCGACCAGATCGCCACCATCCAGTTCCTGGGGCGGATGATCCGGTCCTACTTCGGGAACGGCGAGGACCTGGGTGTCCAACTCACCTACGCGACCGAGGAGACCCCGCTGGGGACCGCCGGCTCGGTCAAGAACGCCCAGGACGCGCTCCAGGACGACACCTTCCTGGTGATCTCGGGCGACGCCCTGACGGACATCGACCTCACCCGCCTGATCGAGTACCACCGCGAGAAGGGGTCCATGGCCACCCTCTGTCTCAAGTCGATGGAGAACCCCCTGGAGTTCGGGATCGTCATCACCCGCGAGGACGGGTCCATCGAGCGCTTCCTCGAGAAGCCCAACTGGGGCCAGGTCTTCAGCGACACGATCAACACCGGGATCTACGTGCTCGAGCCGGAGATCTTCGACTACATCCCGGACGAGGCGGTCTTCGACTTCTCGTCGGACCTGTTCCCGCTGCTGCTCGACAAGGGGCTCCCGATGTTCGGGTACGTGGCCCCGGAGCAGGAGTACTGGTGCGACGTCGGCAACCCGGAGTCCTACCTCTCGTCGCACCGCGACGTCCTCGAGGGGAGGGTGAGGCTCGAGGTCCCGGGGTTCAAGCTCGGCGACAACGTCTGGCTGGGCGAGGGAGCCGAGGTCGACCCGACCGCCCGGATCGACGGTCCGTGCGTGATAGGGGAGAACTGCCGGATCGGGCCCGGCGTCCACCTCCGGGAGTTCACGGTCCTGGGAGCCAACGTCGTGTGTGAGGAAGGCGCGTTCCTCCAGCGGTCGATCGTCCAGGACAACGCCTACGTGGGGCCATCTTCGAACCTGCGCGGCGCGGTCATAGGGAAGAGCACCGATGTCAGGCGCAGCGCGCGGGTCGAGGAGGGTGTCGTCATCGGCGACGACTGCTCCATCGGCGCGAACGCCGTCATCAACCCCGGGGTGCGCATCTACCCGTTCAAGACGGTCGAGGCCGGGGCCATCATCACGAAGTCGATCATCTGGGAGTCACGGGGCGTCCGGACGCTGTTCGGCTCCCACGGGGTGGCCGGGCTGATCAACGTCGACGTCACCCCGGAGGTGGTCGTACGGCTCGCTCTCGCGTACGGGAGCACCCTCAAGAAGGGGTCGACGGTCATCACCTCGCGCGACGCCACGAGGGCCGCCCGGGCGATGAAGAGGGCGGTGGTGGCCGGGCTCAACATGGCCGGGATCCACTGCCACGATCTCGAGCTCTCCCCGGAGCCCGTCAACCGCTACTACGTGCACAGCCGCGGGTTCGCCGGAGGGATGACGCTGCGCACCGCGGCGCACGACCCGCAGTCGATCCTGATCCGATTCCTGGACCCCGCGGGCACCGACCTCGACCCGGACCGGCAGCGCAAGATCGAGCGCGCCTACTACCGGGAGGAGTTCCGGCGAGCCTACGCGGGCGAGTTGGGGGAGCTGCACTACCCGCCGCGGGCCATGGACTACTACACGGAGGGACTGCTCGCCTGCGTGGACGCGGGCGCGGTACGGAACGCCCGCCTCAAGGTCGTCGTCGACTTCTCCTACGGGTCCACCTCGCTCGTCCTCCCGGGGATCCTCGGGCGGCTCGGATGCGACGTGCTGGCCGTGAACGCGGCGATAGACGAGGCCCGGTCGGTCCTCTCGGAGCAGGAGGCGGCCGCCCACTCGCAACGCCTGGCCGCGCTCGTCACCTCCTCCGGTTCCCACGTCGGGATGATGCTCGACCCGACCGGCGAGTCGCTCCAACTGGTGGACGACGCCGGCCGGGTGTGCCGTCCGGACACGCTGCTGGCCCTCGCGCTCGTCATGGTCGCCGAGGAGGGGGAGGGGGGAGCCGTCGCCCTCCCCGTGAACACGTCCCGCGAGATCGTCGCCCTCGCGACCGAGCGTGGGCTGGACGTGGTCTGGACGAAGACATCGCTCGGAGCGCTCATGGACGCCGCCGCGGGCGGCGAGGTCCGGCTGGCGGGCGACCCCCAGGGCTCGGTCATATTCCCCGAGTTCGTCGCCGCTCCGGACGCGATGATGGCGGCGGTCCGCGTCTGCCAGTTCCTGGCCCGGTCCGGTCTCCGCCTCTCCGATGTGGTCGGCAAGCTTCCCGAGCCGGCCGTGGTCCACGAGACCGTCCCCTGCCCCTGGGAGATGAAGGGGACCGTCATGCGGCACACGGTCGAGGTCGCCCAGGGTGACGACGTGGACCTGGTCGACGGCGTGAAGATCCACCACGGGGAGGATTGGGTCCTCGTGCTGCCCGACCCGGAGCAGCCCCTCGTCCACGTATGGGCGGAGTCGTCCACCATGTCGAAGGCGGCCGCGCTGGCTGGCACGCAGATCCGCGCCATCCGTAACGTGGTCGGGTAACCCGACCGAACGAGGAGCTGACGTGAGCGATCGATTCCCGACCGATGTCAGGTACACCCAGGAGCACGAGTGGGCGCGCGTGGAGGGCGACGTGGTGCGGGTCGGCATCACCCACTACGCCCAGGATGCGCTGGGAGACATCGTGTACATCGAGCTGCCGGAGGCGGGTGCGCGGGTCACGCGCGAGGGCCCGTTCGGCGAGATCCAGTCCCCCAAGGCGGTGTCCGACCTCTTCGCCCCGGTGACCGGGGAGATCGTCGAGAGGAACCCGGAGGTGGTCAACTCGCCGGAGCTGGCCAACGAGGATCCCTACGGGGAGGGCTGGCTCGTCACGATCCGCCCGGACGACGCCGGCGAGATCGACGGGCTGATGGACGCCTCCGCGTACGAGCAGCTCGTCCAGAGCCTCGCTGAGGAACCGTGAGGTCTTCAGGTCTCACAGTCGTTGACCCACGTAACCCTTCTGTATAGATTGAGCGTCCCACAGGGAGGAGCCGTATGCGCTGTCCGGCGTGTGGACATCAGAACGAGCCCGGTGCGAACTTCTGTTCGCGCTGCGGGGGGGCGGTGAGCGCCGTGGAGGCCGAGAGCACGGCGATGTTCCACGCCATCGAGCCGGAGGGCGACGAGGAGACCCACCTCAAGGAGCTCGAGCCGGGTCAGGCCTGCCTGATCGTGCGCCGGGGTCCGTCGGCCGGGACGAAGTTCGTCCTGGACAAGGCGCTGGTCGCGGTGGGGAGGCACCCGCAGTCGGACATCTTCCTCAACGACATCACCGTCTCCCGCCGGCACGCGGAGATCCGCCTGGAGAACGACTCCTACGTCGTGACCGACCTCGGCTCCCTCAACGGTACGTACGTCAACCGCGAGCGCGTCGACCGCAGCGAGCTCGGTTCGGGCGACGAGGTCCAGATCGGCAAGTTCCGGCTGCTGTTCCTGGCCAACGTCGAGTAGTCGCCGGAGAGGAGGTATGGACGTGGCACTGGAGACAGGGCGTCCGTACCTGTCCATCGGAGAGGTCCTGAACATCCTCAAGGAGGAGTTCGAGGACATCACGGTCTCGAAGATCCGCTACCTCGAGGCGGAGGACCTCATCCACCCGGAGCGCACCTCTTCGGGGTACCGCAAGTTCAGCAACGAGGACATCGAGCGCCTCAGGTTCATCCTGAAGCTGCAGAGGGACCACTTCCTCCCGTTGAAGGTCATACGGGAGCGACTCGCCGACTGGGAGGCATCGGGCGGGGAGGGGGGCCAGCGCAGCCTGTCC